>CACYBS010000264.1 GCA_902772725.1 Erysipelothrix rhusiopathiae | reverse complement strand
TTTGCGTTGATTAACGGTTCAGGAAACTCCAAGCTCAATCTTGCGGTAGCGCTCTTAGATGGAATTGTCTGCCGAATCGGTTTGGCATTGTTCCTTGGTATCGGATGTGGCATGGGTATTTATGGCTTCTGGTATGGTAATGCTTTCTCAGGATGGGTTCCGTTCTTTATCGGTTCGGCTTATCTTTTGAGCGGCAAATGGAAAGAAAGAGCATCCAATTATGAGGCAGAATAATCTGTCTCATTTCTATGATAAAGGGGATAAAGTATGGAATTTAAAATAAAGGGTCTGACACAGGAAAAGGTAGAACAGCAGATTAAACTTGGCTATGTCAATGTTGTTCCGGATAAATCCATGAAGAGCAAAGAAGAAATCATTAAAGGGAATGTGTTTACCTACTTTAATGGTATTTTCCTTGTGCTTACCATTTTATTGATTATCTCCGGGTCGTTTCGCAGTTTAACTTTTTTACCGGTTGTGATTGCCAATACATTGATTGGTATTTTCCAGCAGTTAAAGGCAAAGAAGGTTCTTGATGATCTCACTGTGTTGTCCATCAGCGAGTGCACGGCGATTCGTGATGGAAACCGCGTTCAGGTGCCGGTCAATAAACTGGTATTAAATGATGTGGTCGTTTTGGAAAGCGGCATGCAGATTCCGGCGGATGCGGAAGTCTTAAGCGGTAAGATCATGGTCAATGAAGCCCTGCTTACCGGAGAGTCGGATGAAATTGAAAAAGTTGTAAATGATGAATTAAAGTCCGGAAGTTTTGTGGTATCCGGGCGCTGTATCGCAAGACTGACTCATGTCGGCAAGGAGTCTTATGTAGCACGTCTAACGGAAAAGGCAAAGAAAATTGTAGATAAGCAGTCTGAGATGATCCATGGTATTGATATTATTGTTAAGATGGCCGGTTTTGCGATTATTCCTATCGGAGTGGGTTTATTTCTGCAGGGGCTTCTGGTGAATGAATTGACGTTTGCTCAAAGTGTTGTTTCCATGGTCGGTGCTGTAATTGGAATGATTCCGGAAGGGTTGTATCTTTTGGTGACAGTGACACTCGCGCTCAGTGCTGCCAGACTGGCTCAAAAAAAGGTGCTGTTACATGATATGAAAAGTACGGAAACTCTGGCAAGAGTAGATGTTCTGTGTGTGGATAAGACTGGTACGATTACCAACAATGAAATGAATGTAACCGAAGTATTTGAGCCGATGGATCCTTTATATGATTATGATTGGTCAACGGAGATCTTGTCTTCTTATATTAATACGATTACGGATACAAATATGACGATGATGGCACTGCGGAAATTCTTTTCTGAGAATACACCTTTGGACGTCATCGATATGATGCCTTTTTCCTCTAAGGAGAAATATTCGCAGATTGAGACACCGGATGGTATTTATCGTTTAGGCGCTCCTGAATTTTTATTGTCGCAGATGGATTTGGATGACAACGAGGAAGAAATTTCGCTGCGCACTCAAAGAGGGGAGCGTGTACTGGCTCTTGTCTATGACCAGAAGAATAATGGGATGAACTTTGTTCCGCTGTTGTTTGTCAGCTTGGAGAATGGGCTTCGTGAAAATGTGGAAGAGACTATTGATTATTTGGAATCGCAGGGTGTGGAAGTCATGGTGATTTCCGGAGATAATCCTTCTACGGTATCCCGCATTGCCTCTTTGGTTCATATTCCGGATGCGGATAAATATGTAGATGTATCGAATCTGAGTGCTGAGCAAATCAATGAGGCAGTAAAGAACTGCAAAATCTTTGGACGTGTGCGTCCGGAGCAGAAAAAGGATATCGTCCTGGCTTTAAAAAAGGACGGTAAGAAAGTTGCGATGACCGGTGATGGAGTCAATGATATCCTGGCTATGAAGGAAGCGGATTGTTCCATTGCGATGGGAGCGGGCAGTGATGCTGCCATGCAGGCAGCCCAGGTTGTTCTTCTGGATTCGGATTTTTCACATATGCAGGAGATTATCGGAGAGGGAAGACGGGATATCAACAATATTACCCGTTCGGCTACCTTGTTCTTATATAAAAATATGTTTTCGATGTTATTGGCGTTATTTTCTATATGGAATGCGTTCAGCTATCCGCTTCAGCCATCGCAGGTTTCTTTGGTATCGGCATTTAATATCGGTATTCCGGCTTTCTTATTGGCACTCGAACCAAATGAGAAAAAACAGAATCATCGCTTTTTGCGGGTGGTATTGTTGAGAGCTTTACCGGCTGGGTTAACTTCCTTCTTGTCCATCGCAGCGATGGTGGTATTTGGGCAGATGTTTGATATACCTGCTTCTGATATCGGTGTTACAAGTACTTTCCTTTTGTCGGTAGTTGGCTTTTTGATCTTAAACCGACTTTGTTATCCAATGAATGGATACCGGCGGTTTGTGTTTGTCGGCTGTTTAATCGGAGAAATCCTCTGTGCTTATTTCTTCAGCGAATTGTTTGAGATTAGCTATATATCTTCAGCCTGCTTGATGTTATGTGCTGTCTTTGCGTTTGCGGATGAATCATTAATGCGAAATCTGACTATAATGGTAGATAGGTGGCTTCATAGAGAACCGAAAAAACAGGAAGAATCCTAAAAAAGTTCACAATTTGTGAGCTTTTTTTTGTAGAATGGATGGAAAGAGGAATGAAATCATGAAAATACTGTGTTATGGGGATTCCAATACGTATGGATGGGATCCGACATTTGAGAAGTCTGACCGTTATGATGATAAGGATATATGGACTGAGATTCTCAAAACAAAAGGGATTATGACAATCAATGAAGGGGTGCCGGGAAGGTGCCTTCCGCAAAACAGTTATGATTATGCTTTGGTGAATCGGATGCTGGAGAAATATTTGGATATTGATCTGGTGATCGTGATGCTGGGAACAAATGATATATTGGTCAATCCGTCATTGAGTGAAGAAAAGTTATTGAAGCGTATCGAAAATATGTTTATCGATACCAATTTAAATCAACATCGGGTTTTGCTGGTGAGCCCTCCGCCTTTATCAAAGGGGCTGCGGATGATGTATCCAAATGCGTATGATTTGTCTTTAAAGTGGAGCTCT
>CACYBS010000263.1 GCA_902772725.1 Erysipelothrix rhusiopathiae | reverse complement strand
TGAGATCCTGCGAATACGCGAAGGGTTTGTGCATGATTGTTTAACGAATGGTGTTGATACAACCTTATTGGATACAGTTCAAAAAGATATCTTGCACAAACTGGGTATCAGTGACTTTGATTCATTGTTTTCACTAGATGATGAAGGATTATCAGCCATCTTTTGTCTTAAGTTTGATGTTTTCAGAAGTATTACAGATCCTTTTGTTGATAAGAGTGGAAATATGCCTGTTCGGTTTCCGTACTCAAACACAATGGATTTTGCTGCTTCTGATGATAGGCTTGTATTCGACGTAAAACACTATGAAAATGAGCTCCGGATTCTCTTTAACAGAATTCCTGAGAATAGATTATATGTTTTATTGAATAGATATTGTTTTGAACGAGATGAAAAGCCAAAAACTCTAGAAGTGATTGCAAAGACTATGGGTATTACTAGAGAACGAGTCAGACAAATTCAGCAATCATCAATCACACAATTACTTAGTAATGTATTTATTGTTGAGTATGCCGATCAATATTTCAAAAGTGTTTGCAGTAATACAGAATACATTTCAGTAGAGGACTTCCTTTCTTTAATGAACGATAGAAAACTGATGTGCTTGTATTTGATCATTCTTGCCAATAATAGTTCGGAAATTGTTTATGATGATTCATACCATGTCATTTATGATTCTGAACTAATAGAGATTGATGAAGTTGAAAGGCAATTTATTACGGATCACGGAAGTATAGTTTCTATAGTGGAGTCTGAGAGATTGACCTATTTTGAAAAGCAGATAATACGGAATCATTATTCGTTAAAAAAGAACAATTGGATTCTGAGAGGCCAGACTAACTCCATTAAAAGTAATGTTTTGAAAGAAATTTTCAAAGATGGTTTTTCACTGACGAATGCTGATGACTATAAAAAATATAGAGAACAATATGCTGCCAAATTTGGATATAAAGGCGAAGAACTAACAGATCATGCTATTGCGGCAACTATTCAAAGGAGTGGTTTTATTCTTGCTGGAAGAGGTTTCTATCTTCCGGAAGAAGTTATGCCAAGCATTCCTAGTATTTTAATGTATAAGATGAAAAAGTATATTTCCAAGAATACGCCAATAGTATATTACGATTCAATATTTGAAGAATTCAAAGATTCACTGGAAGATCACAATGTCACAAATAAGTATATTTTGAAATCAATTATTGATCGAAACATATCTGATCAATTCAAAACAAAACGTGATTATATAATTACGGGAGACGATTCATATACTGCCTATAAAGCTTTTGACGATTTTATCCTTACCTTGGATCGTGTTTTCTCAATAGAAGATTTTAGAAAAAGGTTTCCAGGTGTTAAAGACTATGTTTTTGCAAATTATTTGTCTACTCAAGAAACATTGAACATTCTTTACGTTGGAAACATGCAGTATAAAATCCTAACGCCAAATAGGTTTTCTAGAGAAACAATTCAACGATTGAAAGGATTTATCGAACAGCAGATGCAATACATGGGTTCATCCAGCATTTCTGCAAGAAAGCTTTATGGAAGGATGAAATTTGTTAATAAAGAATTATTTGCTGAAATGCAACTGGAATTTGGGGCGAGAGAGTTACAAAGCATTTGCCGAGTAGTTCTGCCAGAGTATTACTATAGCCAAATCATGATATCCAAAGATGAACGTATTACTCAATATGACATGATTACAAATTATATTTATGAAAATGAAACAATAACAATTGAAGAAATACAGCGTTTTATTTCAAAGCATAGCTTGCGTATCGGAAATGTATCTGACTTAATTGATAACATTTCGGATGATTATTTGCTGATAAATGATAAAAAACTATTAAGAAAAGATTGTTTCAATATTTCCAATGCTGAAATTGTAAAGTTAAAAAATGTTTTAGCGTTATTTATAAGACGGCTTAAGATAATAGATACACGATTTTTCAACGGTTATAACTTATTACCAAAACTCTCTTACGAATGGAATAAGCATTTATTAGTAAGTATATGCAGAACATATTTAGATGATACATATAAGGTCACAATCGTTAATGCGGTAACAAGTAATATGGACTATACGATCGAAAATGAGGAGGATTCGAAGGATGACTGAAATTAAATGGAGGTTTCCTGGAAACAATTATGCTGCAGAAAATGGTCTTGATACATCTGATATGGAAACATTCAGAAAAGATCCACTTGCGTCTTTGGCACGAGAGTCATGCCAAAACTCTATTGATGCAAGATTAGATGCATCTAAACCTGTTGTGATCGAGTTTCATTCATTTGATCTGAAATCAAATAAGATTCCGGGATATGAAGATCTTCTTTATCAGATTGAAGCATGTCGTGATTATAGAGTGAACAACAAAAAAGACCATGATGCCTTAGTTAGAATGGTGAACAATGCAAAAAGGAATGAAATTTACTGTCTGAGAATCAGCGACTATAACACCAAAGGTTTATCAGATGTGATGGTATTAGGGGAAGAATCGTCATTCTACTTGCTGACAAAAGGCAGTGGTATAACAAATAAAACAGGCGCTAAGGGTGGTTCCAAAGGTATAGGGAAGTTTGCCTCTTTTGTCACCAGTGATTTCAATACGGTGTTTTATTCAACAATGAATATAGCTGGAGAAGAAGGCTACTTAGGAATATCAAAATTATGCTCTGGTCCAATGCCTAATACAGATGAAAAAACACAAGGCATCGGATATTACAGTAGTGATATCAAGAACCATCCCGTCCAAGGACAGTTTGAAATAGAGCCACATTATAAAAGAACTGAATCAGGTACTGATATTTATATTTTTGGGTTTAAAAAAGATAAAAACTGGAAACGCGAGATAGTCACAAAAGTGCTTGAAAGCTTTATTGTAGCT
>CACYBS010000262.1 GCA_902772725.1 Erysipelothrix rhusiopathiae | reverse complement strand
GAGGATGATGATAATGAATTCGCAAAATACCAAAAATATACATTGCAATTAGCACAACTATTAAATCAAGAGATTAGAGATGAAGACAAGATTAAGGAAGTGTTGAATAATAGAAGCATTATTGTAAAAAAAGCTAAAAATAAGACTTATAAGATACAAGAAATGGCAGGTAGTTCAGAATATGATTTTACTAATTCTGTAATCTATTGCGGTCAAGGGAAAGATGTATCTACAGAAGAGTTAATAATTGATAATGTGACCTTAGCCCTCAAAGAGCAGGGGAAATATCGAGTATCTCAATTCACTAGCAAAACTGATGAAAGATCTTCAGTTCTTAGAGAGTTTGAAAGTGGATATTACGATACGTTAGTTGCAATCAAGTGTTTTGATCAAGGAGTCGATGTACCGAAATTAGACAAGATTTATATCATGGCTAGCGACACACTAACACGGCAAACAGTACAGAGGCGAGGTAGAGTCTTGAGAAAATGTAGAGAAACCGGGAAAGCAATGGCATATATTTATGATCTAGTCTGCCTTCCACCTGAAGGAATTAGTTCTGGTGTAGGGGCATCTTCTTTAGTCGCCAAAGAATTAAGTCGTGTTCGAGAATACGGAAGACTTGCAGAAAATAAAGTTGATGTTGATGAATTCATAAATCAATTAATAAATGAATATAATGTAACGGAGGAATCATTTGATGAAAAAGAGGCCAACAATTAATGATGTACTAAACGAATTTGGATTTAGTATTAGTGAAAAAGAAGCATTTATAAAATGCATAAAAGCTGTTAAAGAAGAACAAATTAACGATAACGTTGATTCTCAGAAAGAAATGGAAAAAATCATAGAAAGTGTGGTAGAACATGAGATTTAATAAAATTTCATTTGAGAATTATCGATGCTTTCTAAACGGAAGTATTGAATTCAAGACAGATTCAAGCCGAAACATGACAGCTTTAATAGCCCCTAATGGTGGGGGGAAAACAGAAACTCTATTTGCATTTTGGTGGGGGCTTTATGATTATGATTTTTCCAAATTAACGAACAAAGAACAAACACCTTATGCATTAAATTCAGGATTATATAGAAGATTAGAACAATCGCCTGTAGGTGCAACCAGCCATTGCTCTGTAACTATTGAATTTGAAGATAATGGGATTACTTACCAAGTAAAAAAATGGTGTGAATACAAAAAAACAGAAAAACAAATCAGAATAGAAGAGTTTAGAGAATTTAGTCGATATAAAGAAAATGGTGAGTTGTCTCTACCTATAAGAGACGTTGAAGTTATCAATAAGCAATTATCCCGAATTATTCCAAAAAATATTTTGTACGGAATCATTTTTGATGGTGAACGTATGCAGAAACTAAATACTCCTGATGAAAGTTCAATCAATGCAATTCGGGCAGTAATTAGTGATATCACGAATGTAGAACTACTAGAAAATTGTGCGGAAAATTTTAAAAGTATAAAAAGAAAACTAAATAAAGAACTAAAGAAAAGTGGTAAAAAAACAGGTAATTGGTCTTTAGAAGAAATAATAAACGAAGAAAGTTCCAAATGTGATGAGCAAAATAAGTTAGCTGAACAACTAGATACTTATCGAGCTGAATTAGATGAAGTTAATAATGATTTAGCTACCATTTCTGATTTGTTGATCAAAAATAAAGAAGTCAAGGAAATAGAGAGTGAACGAAAGACGCAAAGAGAATTATTAGCGCAGTATGAAAAAAATCTTGATGTCTTTTACAAAAATTTTGCTGCTTCTTTAAGAGATGGTTATTTGTTGGCGACTGAGAAATTATTAGATGACGTAGAAAATATTATAAAAAAATATGATGTTCCGCAAGATCTTACAGTTCCCGCTGTAAAAAATATTGTGATTCGTCCAAAATGCATTTGTGGAAGAGTAATGGATGAACAAGCTATTATAAATTTAAATAAATTAATGAATATGTTGCCACCTGATAATATCAACAGTACATTATCAGAAATTATACGTCAAATGCGCCAGAGAATTAGAGATGTAAAAGAGCAAACAAAGCAAAATTATAAATTGATCCAAGAATGTGAAAGCGACATAAGAAATTGCAAAGCCACAATAGCCTCTTTATCAACAAGGATTATTGCGATAGATGACTCTGACGAAGGCAACAAAGAAGCAATAATTCTTGAGAGAAAGAACGAAACATTGACGTTACGTAAAGGGTTTTTGATTAATCAAATACCTTCAATAGAGGCGACATTGGAAGAATTAGAATCAGATATTAAAAAATTAAGGGAGCAAAGAGATGACTTTGAGCATGAGTCAAAGAAATCACGGAAACTTAATGATGAAATAACTTATATTGAAAAATGTATTACTGCCATTGAGAGAATTAAAGAAATTAATAAAGAGACAGCTTTAGAAGATATAAATGCTAATTTAATTAAGGCTTATCAATTGTTATCCGAAGACGCTGAAAGAGGAAGAAGAATTAAGATTATTCAACATAAGAATGATCGCAAATATCAAATTGCAGTATATATGAAACGAGATTACAATGCATTGATAAAAAAATGGAAGCAAGATGGAACTTATCAGCAGAAAAAAGATTATGGATTGAGCGACATGGAGATTGAAGATGATGCAATTGCTAAATGCATAGACTCCAACTCTACTGGACAGAGCAAAATTAATACTTTTGCGTTTGTTAAAGCAATTTTAGACTACTCTAATTCGGCCAAGGCTGACGATGGATTAGAAGTAAAGAAAGATTATCCATTGTTAATAGATGCTCCTTTTGGTGATATTGCTGCGGGAAATCTTGATAAATCTTCACATGAACTTCATAACTTTGCTAATCAAGTTATTTTAATGATTGATGAAGATAAGTATAATTCATTAAGAGATGCTTTTGAACCATACGTTGCCAATAAATACATTTTCAAGAAGGTTGATGGTCAAAACCATTCAATTATATGTGAAGGAGAAGATTAATCTATGTCAATATACGTAAATAATGTGCTGCGAATTAAACGAAGCGCTTCTCAGCAGGAAAAAATGCAGCAAATTATGCATGCAGGTATTTTTGCAGGGTATAAAGACATTTTAATGGCATCAGCGATTATTGGATATAATCTAAAAGCATATGTCCCTATCAAAAAGGCTGCTTCCGATGGTGTGTTAATGTCATTTTTTAATGAGAAGGATTACGATATTATGGACTTAATTGCATATTCATATACAAAAGAACAGTCTATCGTAAAAAAAGATGAAAAATATGAGATTTTTTCTTCTTTTGCCAATGGAGGATTTCCTATATTGATGAAGAAGTTGAATCTAAATGATAATTCTGAAGAGATTTCTGAAGAAGATGCTAAGAAGGCGCAGAGTAGGTATTATAGTTTACTGTTGTCCGGTGAATTTATTCCTCACGAAGAGACAGTTGATGATGATGACTTATTTATATAGAGAGGATACAAATGAAACATATTCCATTTCCGCAAGCAAATAACTTAGATTTGATTTTTGACATTATCATGGATATCGGAAATACTGGATTAACAAAGTCGGATGTAGCTGCAAAATATCATATGGAAGAAAGGCAGGGTTCTTATTATCTTGATGCCTTATTATACCTCGGGTTTGTTGAGAAAATACATTCGAAATACTTTTTAACCAAGAAAGGAATAACAATTAAGGAATTACCTGCACATATGAGAAAAAAAGGCTTTTGTTGATGAAATATTAAAACACCCTTACATAAAAAGTCTATGGGATGATTCTGTTACCTTAAATAAAGAGAAAAAACAAATATATATTTCAAATAGGCTATTTAATGAATTATCTATGGCAGATAGTACTGCGTGGCGGAGAGCAAGTACAGTTGTTTCCTGGTTTGAAAGGATCAAAGAGATAACTAAAAGTATCTCAGAATGATTTCCTTGAATGTTTATTAAAATTGAATTACATTTTATAATATTAAAAATAAATGAAGTGTATAGTGTATTAGTGCGTAGCAAAAGAAACAAGTAAAGGGGTGAGGGATTTGCCAGATTATAAGTTTGAAATAGTGAGGAGAATCGGAACTGTTTCCAATACGTCAAATAGTTCATTGGATTTAAACCTACTGATTTGGAATAACGGAAAACCTAAATATGATTTGAGAAAATGGGGAGGCAAAGGAACCGAACCTTATAAAGGAGTAACATTTACTCGAGACGAATTGATAAAACTATATGAGATACTTACTTCTAGTAGGTACCGCGACAAAAGTAATACACCTAAGTTTACTGCGAATTTTGGCCGTTCTTCCGCCTACATCTATGAAGTGTTAGGTGTTT
>CACYBS010000261.1 GCA_902772725.1 Erysipelothrix rhusiopathiae | reverse complement strand
TTCATTAAAGTATGTAAGGAGATTATCAATAGTTATGGATTATCGTTATGATCATATTTTGATCCGCTATGGTGAATTGTCCTTAAAGGGTAAGAACCGTAATAAATTTATTAAACAGTTGTATGACAATATTCGTATGGCTTTAAAGGCATTTCCAACATTAGAGTATGATAAACAACATGATCGCATGTATATCTATTTGAATGAAGAAGACGGGGAAGCAGTCAGTGAAGTAGTATCTAAGGTATTTGGGATTTCTTCCTTTTCTTTGGCTGTAAAAACAGAACCGGATATGGATGAAATTATTAAAGCCTGTCTGCAGACGTTACCTTTGGATGAATTTAAGACATTTAAGGTGGCCGCAAGAAGAAGTGATAAGACATTCCCGTATATCTCCGATCAAATCAATCGTATGGTTGCCAC
Organism: Erysipelothrix rhusiopathiae; assembly: GCA_902772725.1. GTDB lineage: Bacteria > Bacillota_I > Bacilli_A > Erysipelotrichales > Erysipelotrichaceae > RUG11795. The sequence goes on along the minus strand of CACYBS010000261.1, from coordinate 3,047 downwards.
CGCTGTATTAAAAAACAGTGAATGGAAAGTAAATGTAAGAGAACCGGATGTAAAGATCGTAGTGGAAATCCATCGTGATGGTGCTTATATCATGACCGATAAACGCCCGGGTGCCGGAGGTTATCCGGTCGGTGTCGGCGGTAAGGCTATGGTGCTTCTGTCAGGTGGAATTGACAGCCCGGTTGCCAGCTACTTAATGATGAAGCGCGGTGTGCATATTGAATGTATCCATTATGCATCTCCTCCATATACTTCAGCCAATGCCAGAGAAAAGGTGCTGGAGTTAGCTCGTTTAGTTAGCGGATACCAGGATGAGATCATTGTCCATGTAGTGCCTTTTACAACTCTGCAGCTGGCAATTTATCAAAACTCGGATGAAAGCTATGCGATCACATTGATGCGAAGAATGATGATGCGTATTGCCGAAGGTTTGGCTAAAAAACGCCATGCGATGGCAATCGCAACAGGAGAGTCGATCGGACAGGTTGCCTCGCAAACACTGGAAAGTATGAATACCATCAATGATGTTACCAATATGCCAATTCTTAGACCTTTAGTATGTATGGATAAGGTAGAAATTATTGATTTATCCAAGAAGATTGGTACCTATGATACTTCTATTCTTCCTTATGAAGACTGCTGTACAATCTTCACACCGAAAAATCCTTCTACGAAGCCAAAGATTGATCGCTGTGAAAGATATGAACATCGCTTTGATTGGCAGAAATTAGTGGATGAATGTATCGAAGAGGCAGAAACGATTCATATCTCCCCGTTTAAAAAAGAAGAAGATATTTTCTAAGCTCACAATTGTGGGCTTTTTTATTGAATTCTTGAAAAGTGCTCAACAAATCTCTTGAAAAGTGCTCAATGACCATCCAATTTGAAATCCGGTAGGAATGAACTCTGTTTTTGTATGGTATACTTTATACATGCTTAAATGTCCAATATGTAATGAAGAATTAATTCGAAACGGAAAAACAGTTCAATGTATCCATCATCATTCTTTTGATGTCGCAAAACAGGGATATATCAATTTATCAACTTCGCAAAAGAAAAATCAGGGTGATAATGCCATGATGGTCAAGGCAAGATCTGCCTTTCTTGAACATGGTTACTATGATTTTTTAAGAGACCGTGTATCTCAGATTATAGAAGAACATAACTGCAAAAATCTAATTGATGCCGGATGCGGGCAGGGTCATTATACGAAAGCTTTTTCGGAAGTAGTTGATCAATGTGTGGGAATGGATTTATCTAAGGATGCCATCATATATGCCGCAAAGAAAGATAAAAAATCGCTTTATCTTGTCTCCAGCATCTTTGATATGCCGATTGTATCGGGGTGGGCTGATTGTGTTACTTCCATATTTGTTCCTTCAGCCAATCAAGAAATTCATCGTGTTTTAAAAGAGAATGGAATATGGATTACGGTAGGACCGGGTCCCATGCATGTATATGAATTAAAAGAAGTGATGTATGAACATCCATATAAAAATGAGATTCCAGATAATGATTATTCAGGATTTGAAAAAGTTCATCAGGAAATTATTCATCAGAAGCATCTGGTAGAAGATTGTATGGCGTTATTGGATATGACACCATATCGATATAAGAGTTCTAAAGAAGCAATAGAGAGAGTCAGTCAGTTAAAAAAGGCAGAAATCACATTTGAGTTTGTGATTACGGTTTGGAGAAAGTTATGAAAGCAGAAATAAAAAAGTGGGGAATTAATGGAGAAGGAATTACCTACTCTAAAAGAAAACCGGTATTTATCCCTTATGCGATACCGGGAGAAATTGTTGATTACAGCATTGTAAAGGAAGAAGAGCGTTACAACATCGGAGAGGTTGAACGAATCTTAGAGAAATCGAATCTTCGTAAAAATATGTCTTGTAAAAAAGGAATGGATTGCGGAGGATGTTCCTTGATGCATGTGCAATATAAAGGTCAATGTAAGATGAAGGAGCAGATTCTTAGAGAATCATTACTGAAATATGCAGGATACAGAGGAAAGATTGAACCGATTGTGAAAAATCCCAATCCGCTAGGATACCGCAATTCCTGTAAGCTTCCTTTTGGAATGGAATACGGACAATTGGTTACCGGAATGTACAGCGCTAATTCCCGTAAGTTTGTTCCTGTTGAAAAGTGTATCGTGCATTCCAAATATCTGGAATGGACAAGACAATCCATATTAGAAATACTCAATAAATATCATTGTGAAGCTTTTGATCCGGAAACACGAAAAGGATATCGTTTTCTGGTGATGAAAGAATTTCATCAAAAGTTGCAGGTTATCTTAGTAACCGGTGATGATGAAATAAGTGAAGATATTGTTAACGAATTATTAAATGTAGAAGCAATTACTTCTCTTTGGCAAAGTAAAAAAATGGGAGATTCTATTGATGTATTCGGTGAAGAGATGATTCATCTTGGAAAAGATAAAACCATTATGGTGGAAATGAATGGATTAAAGTTATCGTTAGATCCAAAATCCTTTTTCCAATTAAATACCGAACAGGCTGCCAATTTATATAATCTTGTAAAGGAAAATGTTTATAAAACAGGAAGAATTGTAGAAGCATATTGCGGTATCGGCGGAATCTCACTGATGGTAAGTGGTCTTGCCAAAGAAGTAATTGGTATTGAATATGTAGATGAGGCTGTAGAAAATGCATCCATGAATGCCAAAAATAATCATATTCAAAACGCTCATTTTGAATGCGGTGATGCAGCAGAAAAGTTAAAAGAAATTCTGGAAAAGAAAAAGATCAATACCTTGATTGTAGATCCACCTCGTTCCGGATTGGATCAAAATATGCGGGAAGTTATCCGTAATTCAAATATAAATACGATTATTTATGTTTCCTGTAATCCAAGTACTTTGGCAAAGGATATTAAAGATATTCAGAATTATCGTATTCGCAAGGTACAGCCTTTAGATATGTTTTCACAGACAAGCCACATAGAGACTATAGTGTTGCTACAAAGACAGAACTCGTAGAAATCCTTTATTTTAAGCACTTTTACGAGCATTTCACCTT
>CACYBS010000260.1 GCA_902772725.1 Erysipelothrix rhusiopathiae | reverse complement strand
TTGGAATCGGCGGCGGTTCAATCTGCATCACTCGTGAACAGAAGGGAATCGGACGCGGTCAGGCGACTGCCACATTGGATGTTGCCCGTGCCCGTGATGAATACTTTAAGGAAACCGGCGTTTATGTGCCAATCTGCTCCGATGGCGGTATCGTGCATGATTATCACATCACTTTGGCTTTGGCTTTCGGTGCTGATTTCGTAATGTTAGGACGTTACTTTGCACGCTTTAAAGAAGCTCCGAATAAATTGGTTACCTTAAACGGAAACTATATGAAGGAGTATTGGGGCGAGGGAAGTGCCCGTGCCAGAAACTGGCAGCGTTATGACTTAGGAGGAGATGCCAAGATGTCCTTTGTGGAAGGCGTTGACTCTTATGTTCCATATGCAGGTGCTCTCCATGACAATGTTGCCTTAACAATCTCAAAGATTACGCATACTATGTGTAACTGCGGATGCCTGACGATTCCTGAATTACAGGAAAACGCAAAGGTGACTCTGGTATCCAGCACAAGTATCGTAGAAGGCGGAGCTCACGACGTTGTCGTTCGTGACGACAAATTAGAAACTACTATCGAACGATAAAGATCAGACTGTCAACCGACAGTCTTTTTTTGTGGGAAAATCTTGAAACCGTTATCAACTTGAAATGGCAGTTAAGTTGATGTATCATCATTTGAAAACGAGGTGATATGGATGAAATTTATTCAAACGATCAGTCGATTTTTAACCGGATTTACCATTTTAGCAGTTCTTTCAACTGCCGGATATCTTTGGTTTACCAACCCTTCTGTCTTCTATACAAACACTTATGAACTGCTGGATTGGTTAGGCCTTGCCGTCTTGTTGATAGTGATTTCATATAAGATCAGTGGCTTTGCGGAAATGTTTCTTAATACAAAGAAGACCGGAATCTTTATGCTGGTACAGCTGCTGGTATGTCCGATTCTAGTCAATTATTTAACGATGAATTACGGACTGCCTGTTACGGTATCTTCTGCGATTGCCTTTGCCACGATCAGTCCGGGCTTTATTCCATTTAATATTGTGGTTAATTTATTTATGGCTGCCTGTATGTTTTTCTTAAGTATATATGTATTGCCGTATTCTTCTATGGAAATCAACGAAGCCTATGCAGCTGTGATATCTCCTACTACAAGATACGTGCTTTTTGGCGCAGCAGCCCTGCTTGTAGTCTATAAGCTTTTTAAACAGCACAGCCAGAAGCCTGCTGTTGAAAAGCCAAAGTGTTCAAACAGTCAATACATTCATGTGAAAGCCTGACAGGGCTTTTTTTTCTGGGATGAGGGATAGTTGAACCTTCCACTATTGAATGGTAATATTCTAATATGGAAACACAATATGATCTCTTGATGGATATCAGTATTTTATATCGAAGCGCACAGAAATATTATGATTCAAAGCTGCAGGATTACGGACTCACCTACGGGCAGTTACCTATGATGATTTATGTCTTTGAAAATGAAGGCATCTCTATGCAGAAAATCGCATTGGAAGGCGGATACGATAAGGGTACTGTTACTAAAAATATTCAGAAGCTGGAAAACCTGGGATATATCCAGGTTTTACCCAACCCTAAAGATAAACGTGCAAAAGAATGTTATACGACCGATATCGGAAAACAGATTATGAACGATATCTATGAAATTCGAAGAGAATGGTGGAAACACATTATCCGCTCTTTAGATCCGGGTAAGCTGGATGATTTCTCCGAGTTTTATCAGGCGATGGCGGCCAATGCCCGCGACTATGCCAAACAGTCGGAGAAAAACATACAGTTTTTTGAACATGTTAAAGTGTCTCTGTTTGATTATCCGGATAAGATCGCAACCACGCTGGCAATGCATGGATGTACTTTCCATTGTCCGCACTGCACCCGTTCGCATTTAATCTATTTAAAGGAAAACGCACTGGAAATCGATCTGTTTGATATCCAGGATTATCTGGAAAAGCGGAAGGGAATTATTGAAGCAGTCGTAATACGCAACCCGGAGCCGTTTATGCATCCGGAATTATTTGACTTTTTGAATTATGTGAAATCATTAGGATATAAGGTGAAAATTGAAACCAACGGTTCTTTTCCGAATCGGTTAAAGGCTGCTGTTGAACAGAATTTAGTTGATTTTGTCAGCATGGATATTAAAAATGATCCGGCTCGGTATGCCCAGACCATCGGTTTAAAAAACTACGATATAGCACCTGTACAGGAAAGTGTCGACTTTCTTTTAAGCAATAAAGTGGACTATGAATTTAGAACCACACTGGTTAAGGAATTTCATTCCATTCCTGCCATCATTGAGATGGCAAAATGGATCAAGGGCGCAAAGCGTTATGTGATTCAATCGTATAAAGCGGAAGATAACCGTAATAACCTGCACGGTTTTGAACCGGAAGAAATGGAAAGAATAGGTAAGATTGTTCAGACCATCATAGAAAATACGATAATCAAAGGGGAGTAAAGATGATTCAAGTTGAAAAAAGAGATCATACCATTGTTGATTTCGACATTAAGAAAATATGCAGCGCATTGGAAAAAGCCTTTGATTCGGTCAAGGCCCAATGGGATTCCACTATCATTGAAACATTGGCGCTCCATGTGACAGCTGATTTCCAGCCTAAGATCAAAAACGGCATTATTCAGGTGGAAGATATACAGGACAGCGCTGAAAAGGTACTCTCACAGACAGGTTATGCCCAGGTATCGAAGGCGTATATTTTATACCGTAAACAGAGGGAAAACGTCCGTCAGCTCAATAATGCGGCCAATGATTACCGTCAGCTGGTCGATCAATATTTGAATTATGGGGATGAATTTGAAGATGATTCCTTACGTACTTATTCCGTTGGAGGATTGATCTTATCCAATTCGGGAGCTATTACGTCCAACTATTGGTTGTCTGAGATCTATGATGATGAAATTAAGAAAGCCCATGAAGACGGTGATTTCTATATTCATGATTTAGATATGTTAACACCGGACAGTGCCGGATGGCCTTTAGGAACCCTGTTACATGAGGGACTTGGCGGTATCCAGTCAAGAATGTCATCCCGTCCTCCTAAACATTTACCGGCAGCGGTTAATCAGATTGTCAACTTTTTAGGTATTCTTCAAAATGAATGGGCAGGCGCTCAATATATCGGTTCTCTGGATACCTATTTAGCTCCGATTGTAAAAAAGGATAAATTATCCTATCGTGATGTTTACGAAGCCATAGAGAGTTTGATATATGGTTTAAATACACCGAGCAGATGGGGAACACAGGCTCCTTTTAGCTGTGTATCATTTGACTGGAACATTCCGGATGATCTAAAAGATACCTATTGTGAAATTGCCGGAGAGAAACAGGATTTTACCTATGGAGACTGCAAGTCGGCTATGACGTTGATTCAGAAGGCTTTTCTTTCGATTTTATTACAGGGTGATAATATCAAAAGAGGATTCCAATTTCCGATCCCTTCTATCTGGCTGAGTGATAAATTTGACTGGAAAGACTCGGAAAATAATGAATTGTTGTTTAGCTTGACGGCTAAATACGGTACACCGCATTTTATTAACGGAATTTCAACCTCAATGCGCTCAAAAGATCAGCGAACCAGCCGTTTTGTGCCATTTGATCCTAATGTTCTGTTACATAAATCCGGAGGCTTTTTCGGATATGGAGAGTGCTGCGGCAGCATCGGAACCGTCACCTTAAATCTGCCTAGAATTGCCTATCTGTCCAAAAATGAAGAAGAGTTCTTTGAACGGTTAGATGATCTGTTGAGAACAGCGGCAAGAAGTTTGAATGTGAAACGCCAGGTTCTGGGAAAACTGTTAAAGGCAGGTCTGTATCCGTATACAAGTTTATATATTGATGATTTCAGCCATCATGCATCTACCATCGGGGTACTTGGCATGAATGAGGCCTGTTTGAATGCATCCTGGATTGAAAAGAACTTAATGGATGAAAATGCCCTTGCCTTTGCCAAACGCGTTTTAGAGCATATTAACGGCCGTTTAATCGAATTGCAGCATAGATACCAATCCCTTTATGTATTGGAG
>CACYBS010000259.1 GCA_902772725.1 Erysipelothrix rhusiopathiae | reverse complement strand
GCTATGGGGGCGTAGCTCAGCTGGGAGAGCGTACGGTTCGCATCCGTAAGGTCGAGAGTTCGATCCTCTTCGTCTCCACCAAGTTTGTTATCCGCGTCCTGTAAACCCTGCGTTTCAGGACTTTTCTAATTCTTTATGTGATGATACGGTCCATAACCCCATAAATCGAGCTGTGAAATACTCACTCAATTCGATGATACAAGCTACAATCCGAGGTCTCATCATACATAATCAATTCATAGTTATTTGTTTGATTCATGTTGCGAGTTAAAGCTGCATTATATACAACATAACTGTTACCAATAATTACATATTCAAATTCATACTTATCAAGAAAGCTTTGAAACTCATCTTCATCCGCACTGCTTAGGGCTATTAATTCATCGAAACTCGAACAATCTGAATCTGTGATTCCACTGGAGTATGGTTGTTGACGGCTATCAACAAACGTAGGTATTCTCTCCCATACAAGGTAGTTTCCCATTATATACGAGTTTAGAATAGAAAAACCTTCCTGGTCAGACTCTGACTTTAAATAATCAAGAATATCTTGAGACACAATATCTTCTAAGCATTTATCACTATCATACATATCAACATAATAAGAGGGATGGAAACCGTGCTTTGCATAATCGTCAAACGACTGAAAATGCGAAACAAAAGGGATAGTAATAATCAGCGATACGAAAGCAACTAACACTACTGGTAATCCCTTAATCATATAACCATCATGTAGGTTAATAGATTCTATTTTTCTCCGCAATCCAGCTTTCCCAAGCAAAACATCATCAATAACTATTTCTATGTTTCTATAGGCATACGACATAAAGAACAGAATAACAACAACTGCACTTTTCTGAGACATCAAACCAAGACAAATAATTGCACAAACAACTACTGAACGCCGGCATTCCATTACATCCTTTGCTTTATATGCCACAGAGAAACCGTATCCTATGGAGAAAAACATCAGGGCAATAACAAAAGCAGCCATTGCACTCGATACAGATACAGGACTCCATTCAGGAATATGACTGGTTGAGGGGTGATAAGCAACCTTAAACATTTCGACAAAACGATATGGACCAAGAGGATTAACCATATAGCCAAATAAGAAGGCAATCGCATAACTTATAAGAAAAATCTTCCGTTTCTTACAATTATCGCCACCTAATTTTTGTACAAAAAATATTTCAAATACAATATTAAGAACAAGCACTGCTAGTGCAGCAACTATCATACCAGCATGAAAATTAGATAAAAGAACTCCTAAAAAGGCGAAAAGCATTAGCTTTTTGGTGTTTGATAATCGCTTTGTATCAAAAACAATCATTATAGCGAGAATAGTGAACACACTATACCAAACAGGTCGATTAATAGTATTAACGCTAAATACATAATACATCGAATAATACATTAACAGTGAGAGTATTCTGTACTTCCAGTTGTTTATAATATAGGGGATAGCATATGTTAACCCAATAATAAGCAAGCCGATAAACATATATCCAAAAACGTTTAAGTGTTTAGAAACAAGGTAAATTACAACATCAAATAACCATTCATGTTGTGTCCACAACGTACCTTCAATCCACGAATAATTATTAATAATAGAAATAGATCGATTACAAACAATATCTTCACCAACACGAATATGCCATAACAAATCAACATCGAAATACTTGAATACATCGAACTTATTGAGGAACAAAACAATAGCTACCACACTGAATAAAAAATAGTACATAGCTCTCAAATATATTGTCCTTCTCTTTTCCACAACATCCTCCATTAAAGAACAGTAGTACTTCATTACCAATTATAAATAAGTCCTTAGAATTAATCTATTAATACTGCATGACAATCGATCACCAACACAAGCAGCCTTAGCGGGTTTCCAATAACAAAGCATATATACTTTCAGCAAACATTGTTTTCTATTTATAACTAGCTCAATTTGATATATTATTTTTTTATGTCATCATTGGGGTATCTGTTCTTCCTTCTTATTGAGCCCTTAAGGCTTCTTTTTGAGGTCGTCTTTTTCTATGCGTATAAACTGAACTCTAACTGCGGGTTGTCCATCATCGCGATGAGCCTCGTTGTTAACTTCCTTCTTCTGCCTCTTTACTTCCGCGCTGACAAGCTCGAGAAAGAGCAGAACG
>CACYBS010000258.1 GCA_902772725.1 Erysipelothrix rhusiopathiae | reverse complement strand
TGGGATATCGAGGTTGAAAAGTTCTTAGACTGGCTGGAGCTGGTTAGAACCGATGCCTATGCCGGAAGTAAAAGAAAAATATAGAAAGGATAAATATGAGTTTTCCTAAGGATTTTTTGTGGGGTGGCGCAATTGCGGCAAACCAATATGAAGGTGCCTGGTTAGAAGATGGCAAAGAACCTAACGTTACGGATATATTAGTTGGTATTATGTCAAGAGACCCGGGTATCAAATGGAATGAAGAAACCAAGAAATATGAAATGGCTTTAAATCCAAATAAGGTTTATTTGAGCCATGAAGCTGTTGATGGATATCATCGTTATAAAGAAGACCTGGCATTAATGGCAGGTATGGGATTCAATACTTTCCGTACTTCAATCGCATGGGGAAGAATTTTCCCAAACGGTGATGAAGAAGTACCAAATGAAGCCGGTTTAAAGTTCTATGATGATATGTTTGATACGATGAATGAGCTGGGTATGCAGCCATTAATCACTTTATCACATTATGAAACTCCATTACATTTAGTAACAGAATACGGTGGATGGTCTAACCCTAAATTAATTGAATTCTGGAAACGCTATGTATCTACGGTATTTGAACGCTATAAAGGTAAGGTTAAATTATATCTGACATTTAATGAAGTAAACGCTTTATTTAGAATGCCTTTAGTTGCCGGTGGTGTATTGACCATCAAAGATCCAAAAGATCCTTCCGATCCAATCGGTTCTACTACATTGCAGGACCAGTGGGATGCTTACCACAATATCCTTGTTGCGAACGCATGGACAGTAAAACTCGGCCATGAAATCGACCCGGGATGTGAAGTAGGATGTATGTTGACATGCTCCGGTGTAGCTCTCTATCCATATGACTGCAACCCGGAAAATGTTATGGGTGCCCTTGATATGCAGAGAATGAATATTTTCTATATGGGTGACCCATTCTGCTTAGGTATCGTTCCTTCCTATTTGAAGAAAGTATGGAAAGAAGAAGGCGTAACTGTTGAATTTACGGATGAAGAGTTAGAAATGATCAAGAAGTATACTGTTGATTTCTTCTCTTTCAGTTACTATCGTTCTACAACATTCTCTACCGATGTGAATGTCAAAGCAGATACAGGCGGATTAATCGCCAAGGAAAATCCTTTCTTAAAGGATAAAGCTCCGAAACCTTGGGGTTGGGCAGTGGATCCTGTAGGTATCCGCTACACACTCAATGTATTGTATGACCGCTATCATCTGCCTCTTTACATCGTAGAAAACGGTGTCGGTTTGGATGAAAATCTAAACGAAAACGGAACCATCGAAGATGATTTCCGTATCCACTATGTAAAAGAGCATATCAAGAATGTGCATGCTGCCATTGAAGACGGCGTAGACTGCCGTGGTTATCTGTACTGGGGTCCGATTGATGTCGTATCTGCAGGAACCGGTGAAATGAAGAAGCGCTATGGCTTTGTCTATGTTGACCGTTTCAATGATGGACACGGTACTTTAGAGCGTGCTAAGAAAAAATCTTACGATTGGTATAAAGAGGTTATCGAATCCAACGGAGAGTCTATTTTATAACAATCTTTAATAAACCGATGGGCACATCGGTTTATTTTTTTTTCGAATGTGTTATTATAACTATGCGAATTTTGAAAGGAGAAATTCTTTATGGCAAAAGTTACAAAATCAGTACCTATCGCATTAATCGCAGGATATTTAGGTGCCGGAAAAACTACATTATTAAACAACATTTTAAAGGATCCGCACGGACATAAGGTAGCGGTTATTGTGAATGATATCGGTGAAGTCAATATTGATGCTGACTTAATCGCAAAAGGAGGAACCGTTCAACAGCAGGATAACTCTTTAGTACCTCTGTCTAACGGATGTATCTGCTGTACATTACAGACAGACTTAATGGATCAGATTGCCCAGTTATGCGCAACAGGTAATTTTGATTACATCTTGATTGAAGCATCCGGTATTTGTGAACCGTTACCGATTGCACAGACCATCATGCAGATGGGGGAAATCTGCCGTCAGAGAAACATTCCGGAAATTTGTCACTTAGATAATATTATCTCCGTAGCAGATACTTTACGTTTAGCCCAGGAATTTAACTGCGGTGTAGATTTTGAAGAAAACCGTCAGCAGTATGAAGAGGAAGAAAACTTAGCTTCTTTGATCATTCAGCAGATTGAATTCTCCAACATTGTGATCATGAATAAGGCAGAATTAGTTTCTGAAGAAAATAAGGCAAAGATCAAAAAGGTAATCAACGCATTGGCACCGGCTGCCAAGATTGTCGAAGCAACTTATGGTAATGTTGATATCGATGAATTGTTGGATACAAATTATTTTGACTTTGAAAAGAATTACTACAGCTTAGGCTGGGTAAAGGCCATCGAAGATGACGCCAAAGAAAAGGAAGAAAAGAAACATCATCACGACCATGATGATGAAGACGAAGATGAGCACGAACATCATCACCACCACCATCATGACGACG
>CACYBS010000257.1 GCA_902772725.1 Erysipelothrix rhusiopathiae | reverse complement strand
CGCTTGCCCAGAGTATCCGCAAAGACCAGCAATGTGAATATCACGATGGTGTTACCTTTATCGAATGCGATACATCCGATGTTTTAAATATACTCAGAGAAAAAGCGTTTGATATCGATTTGGAAACATCCCAGATTCTGGCCCCTATTTATAACCGGAGTGCCGGGATTGATGCCATCAATACCATGATGCAGGAATTAAGAAATCCATATTCATCTCACAAGGCACAGATCAAAATTGGTACCACGATTTTTAGAGTGGATGACAAAGTCATGCTGTTAAAAAATATGCCGGAAGATGATGTATATAACGGGGATATCGGAACAATACTGGATATTGAAATTCTTAAAGGCAATCAATATGTCGTCAGTGTTGATTTTGGTTCGGGTATCGTGGACTTCTCTAGCGATCTTCTTTATTATCTCAAGCATGCTTACTGTATCTCTGTCCATAAATCCCAGGGCAGCGAATACGATACTGTCTTCTGTGTTGTGGATAAAAACAGTTCATTTATGCTTGAAAAAAGACTCCTTTATACAGGAGTCTCACGAGCTAAAAAAGAATTGTATATCATCGGTCAGAAAAAACTGTTTGAGACCTCAGTGAAATTAAAACAGAAACGGATCCGTCAGACTTCCTTAAAAGAAAGACTGCTGGAACTTGATCAATATCAATAAACTTCCTGCTGCCAGATTTCTTCAATCTGGCTTTTTTCTATATATTTGGAAGAAGCCATGGCTTCAAGTACGGCTCTCTGGCGCGTTTTGGCATCTTCATAATGGTTAGAAAGCTGAAAGTTTGCCGGAGATTGTGGAATACCTGCCAAAAGCGAACTTCTTGCCGCGTCCAGTTCGGAAGGCTTCATACCGAAGTAGTGATTAGAGGCTTCCTTAATTCCGATGCAGTTATCCCCATAATTGATGATATTGACATATAAGGCCAGAATCTCATCTTTGGAGTACAATTTTTCAAGTTCGGTCGCAAAGAACAATTCCGCACATTTATATTCGATTGTAGGATTAAACTGACCATATAGATTCTTAACGATCTGCTGGGTAATGGTTGATCCCCCGCTGCGATTTAAAAACGGGAAAAACTGGGACATCAAACCGCGAACCAGACCGGTATAGTCCACACCGTGATGGGTATAGAAACGCTTATCTTCAATCGATACCGTCGCATTGATAAGATCTGAAGATATCGCATCATACGGTACGTAATCCGGTGAGTTCTGTGCTTCTTCTACCAGTTCAACCAGCGTAACGCTTTGTGTCATGCGGTTATATTCCTTTTTTCCTGTATAGAATACCCATATGCCGCTGCATACAATCAATACGGCAAGTGTGATAAATATTCTTCCAATCCATTTTTTCATGGTATCTTATTTAATAATTATCCTTTCCTTAAGGTTGATTCCTTAATAAAATAAGAATATCATACAATAGAAATAAAATCACGAATACAAAGGAGTATCCTTATGGCAAATATATTTGATTACTTAGACTGGAGATCCGATATTTCATTTGAACAGGTTGGATTAAATGAAGTAGATGCCCTGATTCTGGCACGCCTGGTATATCTTCCCTTAGAAAATTATATTCCAAATTCAATCAGTACCTTTATCACAATTGAAGAATTGTATACCTACTTCGACCATGAAAAAGAAACATATATTATGGAAAATGATAAGCCGCTTTTTGAAAAGCTGGCCAAATCAATCCGATTCAAAGATATTCGTATCAGCGGATTAAAATCTAAATTTCATACCAAACAAGAAGAACAGTTCTGCGCCGTGTTATTTGAGTCCCCGACCTTTTCCTATGTTTCCTTTAGAGGTACGGATGGATCATTTATCGGCTGGAAGGAAGATTTTAATCTATCTTTCATGTCAGAGATTCCTTCCCAAAAAGATGCCCTGGATTATGTCAATTCCCTGGGCCAGTATAAACAGGATCTGATTATAGGAGGACATTCAAAAGGCGGAAACCTTGCCATCTATTCAGGTATCTTTACCGATGCCAAGATAAAGAAAATATATAACTTCGATGGACCGGGATTTGATAAAACCATTACCGAAAATAAAGCTTTTCAAAAGAGAATGCACTTGATACGAAGTTATATACCGCAATCCTCCTTGATCGGTTTAATACTCCATCATCCGGAAAGCTGTTATATTGTCAAAAGCACATCCAAAACGCCTTACAGCCATGACATATATACATGGGAAATCATGGGATCAAAGATTGTACGGGCCGATAAGTATTTTGAGAATTCTAAATTCATCGCAAATACGATGGAAAAATGGCGTAACGAAATGACTCCGGAAGAGCGCCGCAACGTGGTGGATACGATTTATAACTTGATTGCCGAAGAGCCAACGGACACGATTCCGGAATGGAAGGCAAACTGGTACTCCAAATTAAAAAATACATTCAATGAATATCGACAGATGGACCCGGAAGCCCGTGATCAAATTTTCGATTCCCTGGCCCAGCTGTTCGACAGCGCAAAATCAACATTTACCGATATGACAAAAAAAGGAGAAGATTAACATCTTCTCCTGGTTTTTATTTAGTTTCGATTTTGGTTCACCGATTTCATGATCTGTCGAATCTGTGCTTCACTAGGTTTGCGTCCCATCTGTAAGAACATAGCGCGAATCATCTTTTCATTGATTGGTGGATTTTCTTTTAATTCTTTTTCAAACTTACGCTTTGTGAAATAGAAACCCAATGCGCCTCCAATGATAAGACCAACTAATGTATACATGATCGATGTGACTAAATTCATAATATCATCCTCGCTATCTACTTGACTATAATACTATCTTTTTTAAGGTTTGACAACTTAAAACTCAATCGATTATTCATCATCAAACAAGGTTTCCTGTACCGGCTCGCTCTCACTTACTGCCCAATTCCCTTCCGGAATCGTTTCAATGGTTTGAACGATTTCAAAACTCTGCAGCTTTCCAAAAGGACTGGAGAAAGTGGAATCCGGTGACATCATCGGAACATCCTTAAATGTCAGACGGTGGATCTTTTCATCCCACATCGAAATTTCACTGTTCGCAAAGCCAAAATATACCGATTGGATCAGTGCCGGATTGGATTTAACCATCTTGCAGATGCGGTTGCCCTTGGCAGGACGCTTAGTACGCGAGATATCGGTATGACGTAACCGTTTCATCTGAGCCTGGTTTGTGACTATCAGAATCTGTGAAGCTCCTTCCGGTTCTACAGACATGCATGCCACGGTGTCCCCATTCGCAAGGTTCATCGATTTCACACCCTTAGAGCGAGCTCCTGAAGAAGGAACGGAAGTAACGCTGTAGCATAAGGCATTTCCCTTTTCACTGAAAAGATATACAAGATCCTCGTCGCTGACAGAGATATCAGCGGATATCATTTCATCCATGGAACCAATCTTCATGGCGATCATCGTTCTCGATGTACGTGAAGATTCGAGTTCTTTTAAAGACATACGCTTGATCATACCGTAGCGGGTTGCCATCACCACCTGAACCTTTTCATCGAAATTTCGAAGGATAAAGGCAGAGACAATTTTCTCGGTACCGTCCATACGGATATAGCTGGATAAATGAGCTCCCAGATCTTTCCATTTGCCCTCTTCAATCGAATATACCGGAATATATCCATACGTTCCCTTGGAAGTAAAGAACAACAATGTATCTAAAGTAGATACCTGGGCCCATCCAAGTAAAGTATCGCTGTCCTTGCGTCCGGTAATCGTATCATTTGATGCGTTAAAGGAGCGAAGGGATACTTTTTTGACATATCCATCTCTGGTGATAGGAAGAATCACCTGTTCATCGGCAATCATAGCCCTTTGATCAATCACGATATCCTCAACCTTATGTTCAATCTGTGAACGTCTAGGTACCGGGAATAACTCATTAATTTCCTGTAACTCCGCAACCAAGACTTCATGTAAGCGGGATTTATTGGAAACAATCTCCTCTAATTCCTTGATCTGTGCTTTCAATTCCTTAAATTCAGCCTTGAGTTCCTTGACATCGGTATTGGTCAAGCGGTAAAGCCGCATAATAACGATTGCTTCGGCTTGAGGCTCCGTAAACGCAAAGCGCTCGATCAAATTCTTTTTGGCATGCGCTTTATCTTTAGACTTACGAATGATCGCAATGATTTCATCCATAACAGATACTGCCTTGATCAAACCTTCTAAAATATGCGCTCTGTCTTTTTTGATTCTAAGATCGTGTTTACTGCGTCTTAATACCACATCTTCCCGATGTTCAATAAAGGCATCGAGTGCGGTAATAAGAGACATCAATACCGGTGCTTTATTTACAATCGCAATCATGTTGTAGTTATATGAAATCTGCAGATCGGTATTCTTATATAAATAGTTTAAGATCTGTTCATGCGGACTGTTTGGCTTTACATCAATTACGATTTTTAAACCATTACGGTCACTTTCATCACGGACATCCAAAATTCCATCGATCTTCTTATTTAAGCGTATTTCATCAATCTTACGAACAAGCTGTGATTTGATGACTTCATAAGGAATCTCGCGGACAATGATCTGTTTCACGGTTTTCGTTTCTCGAATTTCTGTCTTGGAGCGGATGATGACCTTACCCCGTCCGGTTTCAAGAGCTTCGCGAATTCCTTCATATCCCATGACAATACCGCCGGTTGGATAATCCGGACCCTTCACATATTCCATCAAATCATCCAGTGTCGAATCCGGATTTTTAATACGGTGAATGGCAGCCGATACGATCTCATTTAGGTTATGTGGAGGAATATTGGTGGCATAACCTGCGGCAATACCGGTGATTCCCATCGTCATTAAGTTAGGAAAACGTGCCGGTAATACGGTTGGCTCCATTTTCTCATCGGAAAAGTTAGGAGCCCACTCCACTGTTTCCTTATCGATATCCTGTAATAAATAATTGGCAACCTTGGAAAGTCTTGCCTCGGTATAACGCATGGCAGCTGCCGGATCATCATCAATGGATCCGTTGTTCCCCTGCATATCAACAAGCGGTGTTGATATCTTCCAATCCTGCGAAAGGCGCACCATGGCATCATACACGGAGCTGTCTCCATGAGGATGGTAGTTACCAATCACATTTCCGACGGTTTTAGCGGATTTATGGTATGGCTTGTTGTAGGTGTTGCCAT
>CACYBS010000256.1 GCA_902772725.1 Erysipelothrix rhusiopathiae | reverse complement strand
TGCTGCCTGAAAAAGAAAAGCAGAAGATTATATAGCCTGGAGATAATCTTCTGCTTAGAATCAATCAAATTAACTTAATGACATTGCAGAGATGGCGTTTTTTCTTTTAGAATATTTCTTTCAGCAGGGAAGGCACCTTATCTATATCCACGGTATACTGTCCCTGTTGAATTACAGAGTTACCTCCACCCTTGGATTGAAGGGCTTCGCGGATTTGGTTTTGGTATGGTTTTAAATCTACTTCTTTGGATTCAATCATATAGAAGGAATCGGAATATACGCAGCAGATCTTTGCCTTATGATGATCAGCCATATAATCACAGAACTGTTTGATATGGAAATTAGACCATTCTTTCTGTTCAAAGATCACAAGCGGTTCATCATGGAGCGTCTCGGTCTTTAATTCATAATATTGATGATAAATCTTAGAAAGCTCTTTATCTTTTTCCAATCCTTTTTCAAATAACTGGGTTACCGCAGCAGCTGTTTTATTTGGCTTAGCCTTTAATGTCTGGGAAATGGAACGGTTTTGATCGTGTTTGGAAACATAATCTAAATACGCTTTTTTCCCGCAGAGAAGCTCTAAGCGTACACCCTGTTTGTAATTCATCAAGGAAATAATTTTGATGATTCCGATTTCTCCGGTTGTTTTCACATGTGTTCCGCAGCAGGCACAGATATCTACATCCTCAATTTCCACAATGCGAATATCTCCGGTTAGCTCTTTTTTAGAACGGTAATCTAACGTTTCCAATTCTTGATCATTTGGATAATAAATTTGAACCGGACGATTTTCATAAACAATCTCGTTTGCCTTTTGTTCCAATTGGTGGATATCCTCCCAGGTTAAGGGACCGTTAAAATCAATGGTGATCACATTTGACATATGAAAGCCGACATTATCATATCCAAACTGCCTGTGGACCAGCCCCGAAAATAAATGCTCGCCGGAGTGTTCCTGCATATTTTGAAAGCGGAAATCCCAATCAATTACACCATGAACTTTTTCACCTTCTGCCAGCGGCTTATCTGTATAGTGAACAATTTCATCCTTACGGTGGACGGATAAGACTTTCACATCATTTAAATATCCGATATCGGATGGCTGTCCTCCGCCTTCCGGATAAAATGCGGTTTTATCAAGGACGACTTGATACTGTTTCTTATAAGGAGTACAGGATACTACCGTCGCATCAAATTCGCGCATATATGCATCCTGATAGAATAATTCTTTCATGGCATACCTCCAAGTTTTTTACTATACTAAATGAAAAGAATGGCTTTTTTTTCATCCTGTGTTATCATAACTTGAAAAAAAGAAAAAGGGAATGTTAGGAGAATGGATATGAACTATTTTGGATGTTTTTATTTAGATAAAGAAAAAGATATTATCGTAAATTTATATACAGATCAAGATAGAATGTCCTATGTTCTGCAGACACCGAATCATAAGACAGGCAATCTCATTACCAATCTGGCCAGAATCTGTGATTTGGATATTGAATACGATGATCAAGGTATGAAAATCATCAAAGGAGATGTTCCGTGTTACATAACCGGTGATAATCAAAAGCTCTATGTATTTCGCTTAAGAGATACGAAGGTTGCCAATATTTATCCGGATGGAACTATCGAAAAGAAAGCTTCTATTCCGGCTATCTCCAAGACATTGATGTCACAGACCAAGGATTATCGGATTCCTTTTAAAAAGTCAATCGTTAAGACATATATACTCAATGAATGTAAATTTAAAACTGACCTTCATACCCATATGAATGCCAATCTATCTCCCGATATTTTGATCGCCTTGGGTATATTTCATCAAATTGAATATCCACTTTATTATATAAAGAAGTTAGGCCTCCATTGCAGTGAAGCACAATGGGAAGGATTAATTGAAAAGCGCAATCAGGTCAGTGAACAATATAAAGATTCCCATCTGACAGGCAAGTATTTAGTCCGAAAAATAGATGACAATACTTTTATTAACTTTGCGGATTTGATTTTAAACAATTTGGAGAATGCCGAATACAATATTCGGAAGATTCGTGCATCCCTTACCATTCGAAAGGATGGACAGGCGGTATTTACCAATTTGGAAAAGGTATATTTATACCGCTATGTTTTCTGTAAAGGAAAAGAATGTCCGGAAAAGATGGAACTGCATAATGTGACAGATATTCCTGACAGGGATATTGTCCGTGCCCTGCAGAGAATGAAAACCGATCATCAAAATGATGCCTATAAAAATATGACACTCTTTCAAAATAAGCTTTTATGGATCGCAAGAAGCTTCCGTGATAAGGGCGTGGAATATGCCGAGATATCCGATACAACCTTAGTCAAAAAGGTAGAGTCGATTCAGATGTTGAAGCAGGTTCATGAAATTATGCCGGCCATTTATGAGGAAACCGGAGTTCGGATCCGCTTTTTGGCAGCGCTTCGCCGTATTCCTTTGACGATTGTCAAGGACCAGATTGTGACCGGAGATTACTTCCGTGAAAATCTGGAAGTATTAGAAGCTGTATCCATTGATCCCTATGTGGCAGGATGCGATATCGTGGGTGAAGAAATCAACGACATCAACGATTTAAAACCGGTGATCCGGGAAATTGTCCGCATTGCCCGTAATGATCCGACCTTTGTGGTGCGCATTCATGCCGGTGAAAATGACAGCCTGCGTGATAATGTATACAACAGCATTCAATGTGTAAAGGATTCCTTAGAACCGGGGCAGAACATGCCGTATATGCGTATCGGACATGGTTTGTATACGGCCAATCTACGATCCAAAAAAGGCCGGGAATTAATTCAAGACATTCTGGAAAACCATGTTGTATTGGAATTTCAGATTACATCCAATGTTCGTTTAAATAATTTAAGCATGTTAGATAAACATCCTTTGCGTCAATACATCAAAAAAGGAATTATGTGTGTGCAGGGAACGGATGGAGGCGCTCTTTACGGTACCGATTCCATCGATGAACAGCTCTCTTTGGACAAACTTCTGAATTTGACTACCGAGGAGTTTCTTGCCATGCGCAAGGCGGAAGATAAGGTTTTATCTATCAGCTTGAAAGCCTTTGATAAGAAAAATAAGCACATGGAAGCTTTAATGAAAGATGCTTCTTTGGAAGAGATTCTTTCTAAGCGAATCGATGATGCCCATTCCCGCATACGCCCGGATCATACAGGACTTTTAGAGAGTGAAATCGTTTTAAAAGAACATATCTCGCAAATGCCGTTAGAAAAAATTCCGGTTGTATTAATGGGAGGAAGTTTTAACAGCGATACCCATCATACCCGTTTAAAACCGGAAGATATCAAGATTATCGATGCCCTGTTGGATAAGCTTGACCCCGCAAAAGTATTCTTTGTGGTAGGCCACACAGTCCAGGGATATGAGAAGTATTTAATCGAGAACAATAAAAAGGGATTTGAAATCTATGCTTTTGTACCTGCGGTTATCACAAAAGCGCAGAAAAACCGGCTATTAAAGGCCGGCGTCAATATCCGGGTTTCCATCGAAGCTTCACCGATGGGTGTCTATAAAAGCTTTGCCTATGAAATCTTTAAAAGAAGAGTGGCGATATTGGTTGCGATGGATGGTAATTCCAGCGGAGCCAATATGATTCAGGAAGCCAATAACTCCCGCTATAAATGCCGCATTTATGTTG
Source organism: Erysipelothrix rhusiopathiae (assembly GCA_902772725.1). Lineage (GTDB taxonomy): Bacteria > Bacillota_I > Bacilli_A > Erysipelotrichales > Erysipelotrichaceae > RUG11795. The sequence continues at coordinate 893 of CACYBS010000256.1, read as the reverse complement.
ATAAAAGATCGCGTCTGTTAAGATCGAAGGCCGAATCTTTACAGGGATATTTGACATTGTTTGAAGATGCATCCTTTATTGATGATGCACAAAGTTTTATTCAAAAGAACGCTCAGATTGAAACTTCAGGGATATAATAAATATGTAAAGTGTAATTTCTTGATTGATGAAAGGAGATCGACCTTATGATTCAATTTGGTGATGAAAAAGTCATTCAACAGCTTCATAAATGGTTAGCCCTGCAAAAATCCAATGATTATGTGATGAAGAAAAAAGATGAAAATCATTATCAATTCATTACTGATTATGCGATAGGGGAATTGAACTTTTATGAAATAGGCGTTATGGAGCTGATGATCACAAGTTTAAAGACAAACCAGACCGCTTTTTATCTTCATTTTGAAATGGTGGATTTTGACCGTGCAAAGGCTTTGATCAAAGAGATGGTCACCCAGTTAATCAAGATGAAAAATGAAAAAACCACCCGTATATTGCTTTGTTGCACAGGTGGTTTGACGACCGGATATTTCGCATCGAAATTAAATGAAGCCAGTGAAACGCTGGGATTGGATTATCAATTTGATGCCGTATCCTATACGCATGTTTACAGCCGCGGCTTCCATTATGATGGAATCTTTCTGGCTCCCCAGATTGAATATGAATTGGATAAGATCCAAAAAGGGTTGGACGGTAAACTTGTCGCAATGATTCCACCGGCCATTTTTGCCCAGTTTAATCCTTTGGAAATGGTTGAATTTGTCAAAAAGGAATTGGATGAATATCGAGAGAATTCTCTTACCAAAACGGAGAAGTTTCACCATACTTTTAAAAACAGAAGAAAGATTCTTGTGATTGCGTACTACAGCCAGCAGGGAACGAGACATCTTTCGTAT
>CACYBS010000255.1 GCA_902772725.1 Erysipelothrix rhusiopathiae | reverse complement strand
TGCTGCCTGAAAAAGAAAAGCAGAAGATTATATAGCCTGGAGATAATCTTCTGCTTAGAATCAATCAAATTAACTTAATGACATTGCCGCTGCGGATCTTTTTTCATAGTTACTGTATTCTTTTGCGCCCTAACAGGTAGGATACAATTCCCATAATAAGGAAACCACTGATAACTAAAACAATTGTATTTATATCCAGCACATCTGCTAAAGCGATTAATCCTAAGAATGACAGGATACTGATTAAGTACCATTTCCAATTGTCTTTATAGAGATTCATATTGTGCTCCTTTATTTCATTTTTGTTTAGCGTAATCTTCTGTGGCTTAGGATGAAAGATCCAATCGCCATAATCAGGAATCCACCGCCGACTAATATAACAGTAGCTGTATCTAATGTTCCGGTTAAGGCGATTAAGCCTAAGAATAACGGGATAGAATTAAGTACCATTTCCAGTTGTTTTTATTGTTGTTGACTTTATATTCTCCTTTGTTTTTACGGCTTCATTGTATACTTTTCAATATCACAAACTGTCACATAAAATTTCTGCAATGATGATGTCATATTGCGTGTTATGAATAAATCAGAGGTGATGATATGTCAAACCAAGGAAATCGGGCATCCATCTTTCTTCCTTTTGATGGCTTATCGGGATGGGGCACCATGGTTCGTAAAAGAGAGCGAATCATAGTTCCCAAAAGAGAGCTTTCAGAAGATGATCTTGAAATGCTGAATCGGAAAATACATTTTTTAGAGCCTAAAATGATAGTGGAAATTACCTTTTATGACAGAGATTGTTATGTAAAAAAAATCGGCATGATCGCAAGGATTGATTATGAAAAACGCGTACTGCAGGTGGTCAAAGAAGAGATAAAAATGGATGATATTGTGGACATTCAGTGCGATTTGTTCGATGATTCGTTTTTTTAATGCAAAGTCTTTGACTTTTCATTAAATATCCTTTAATATCCTATTTGCGTTGTCAGATAGAAGGGGATGACAAACGCAGATTTATCCTTGATTCGCTTAAGCGGATTAAGAAAGTCCATGTCGGTGTGACATGAGAAAGAAAAAGGAGAAAAAATGCGAACAGAGTGGAATGGTTTTAAAGAAGGACATTGGGTAGATGATATCAATGTTCGTGACTTCATTCAGAAAAATTATGCCCCATATGATGGTGATGAAAGCTTCTTAGCAGGACCTACAGATGCGACAAACAAGCTTTGGGCAAGATTACAGGAACTGCAGAAAGAAGAGCGGGACAAAGGCGGAGTATTGGATTGCGAAACAGAAATCGTATCCAGCTTAACAGCTTATGGCCCTGGTTACATAGATGAAAACTTGAAGAATCTTGAGCAGATTGTAGGTCTACAAACTGACAAGCCTTTAAAAAGAGCCTTTATGCCGTACGGTGGAATTAAGATGGCCCAGCAGGCCGCTGAACAATACGGTTATAAAGTAAATAAGAAATTCAATCAGATATTCAATGAATATCATAAAACACATAACCAGGCAGTATTTGATGCTTATACTGATGAAATGCGTACAGCACGTCATACACACATCGTAACCGGTTTACCGGATACATATGGTAGAGGTCGTATTGTCGGTGACTATCGAAGAATTGCTCTTTACGGTATTGATTTCTTAATTGCGAAAAAAAGAGAAGATGCCAAGAACTGCGGTCATGGTGATATGACAGATGACATTATCCGTCAGCGTGAAGAAATCACTATGCAGATTCGTGCTTTACAGGGATTAAAGGAAATGGCAGCTGTTTATGGCTGTGATATCTCTGCTCCTGCAAAAAATGCAAAGGAAGCTGTTCAGTGGTTATATTTCGGATATTTAGGAGCCATTAAAACACAGAATGGTGCGGCAATGTCTGTAGGCCGTGTATCTACTTTCTTAGATATTTATTTGGAAAGAGATATCAAAAACGGTGTATTAACGGAAGCAGAAGCACAGGAATTAATTGACCATATGACAATGAAATTCCGTATGGTTAAATTCGCCCGTATTGAATCCTACAACAACTTATTCTCCGGAGACCCAGTTTGGGCTACTTTAGAGGTTGCAGGTATCGGTATGGATGGCCGTTCTATGGTAACTAAGACGGACTATCGTTTCTTACATACACTTGAAAATATGGGACCATCCCCGGAACCAAACTTAACAGTATTATATTCATCTAAACTGCCGGAAAACTTTAAGCGCTATGCAGCTAAGATTTCGGTTAAAACATCTTCTATTCAGTATGAAAACGATGATGTCATGAAGCCAATCTGGGGCGATGATTACAGCATCTGCTGCTGTGTATCCGCAACGCAGACAGGTAAAGAAATCCAGTTCTTTGGTGCCCGTGCCAACCTTGCCAAGGCATTATTGTATGCGATTAACGGCGGTAAGGATGAAAAGCATAGAGATAAGCAGGGTAAACCAATCCAGGCAGGACCGGAATATGCTCCGATTACTTCAGAATATCTGGATTATGATGAAGTAATGCATAAGTATGATTTGATGTTAGATTGGTTAGCCGGTTTATATGTAAACATTTTGAACCTGATTCACTACATGCATGATAAATATTATTATGAAGCTGAAGAAATGGCATTAATCGATACCAATGTACGCCGTACATTCGCAACCGGTATTGCCGGATTCTCTCATGTTATTGACTCATTAAGCGCGATTAAATACGCTAAGGTAAAAGTCATTCGTGATGAATTTGGATTGGCTTCTGATTTTGAAATCGAAGGTGATTTCCCGAAATACGGAAATGATGATGATAGAGCAGATGAAATCGGTGTATGGTTATTAAAGACCTTTATCACAAAGATCAAGAGATATCATACATATCGTAATTCTGAACCGACTACATCAATCTTAACCATTACTTCTAACGTTGTATATGGTAAAGCTACCGGAGCTACTCCGGATGGACGTAAGGCATTTACGCCGTTTGCACCGGGTGGATCTCCATCCTATGGAGCAGAACAGAATGGTTTATTGGCATCTTTGAACTCTGTTGCCAAGATTCCATATGAATATGCATTAGATGGTATTTCCAATACACAGACAATGAGTCCGGATTCTTTAGGTCATACCGATGAAGAACGTACAGAGACTTTAGTTCATGTATTAGACGGATACTTTGACCGTGGTTCTCATCATTTAAATGTAAACGTATTTGGTACAGAGAAACTGATTGATGCGATGGAACATCCGGAAAAGCCGGAATATGCGAACTTTACAATTCGTGTATCCGGATATGCAGTTAAATTTATCAGCTTGACAAGAGAACAGCAGCTGGATGTTATCGCGAGAACCTGCCATAAAAATCTGTAATCATGAAAGGTAGAATTCATTCGGTTGAATCCTTTGGATCGGTAGACGGTCCGGGAATCCGTTTTCTAATCTTTTTACAGGGCTGTAATATGCGCTGCCGTTATTGCCACAATGTAGACACCTGGAAGCTTGAATCTGATAATCTTAGAGATGCGGACAGCTTATTAGACCAGGCTGAGCGTTACCGTTCCTATTGGGGTAATAAAGGTGGTATTACCGTCAGCGGCGGAGAAGCCTTGCTTCAGATTGATTTTCTCATCGAATTGTTTACCAAGGCGCATGAAAGAGGTATCAACACATGTTTAGATACTTCCGGTCAGCCTTTCACAAGGGAAAAGCCATGGTTTGATAAATTCGAAGAACTGATGAAGGTAACCGATTTAGTCATCTTAGATATCAAACAGATTGATGATGAAAAACATAAAAAACTAACAGGCCATACCAATAAGAATATTTTGGATTGTGCTAACTATCTAAATGAGATTCATAAACCGGTTTGGATCAGTTATGTTTTAGTACCATCGATCACATCGGATGAAGCTGACTTAAAACGTACACGTGAATTTTTAGATACTTTGGATAATATCGAAAAGGTAAGGGTGCTTCCATACCATACCCTTGGTAGATATAAGTGGGACCAGCTACATATACCTTATACATTGGACGGTATCAATCCTCCGACAGGTGACCAGCTGGAACATGCCAAAGACATATTAGGAGCTTAAGAGACTGACGACAGTCAGTCTTTTTTATATGCTGTAAGAAATAATTGACATATCACGGAAACGTGATGTATATTATTGATAACAGAGGATATTATGCCGGTATTATCTAGATTCTATGGAATCATCATTCGCATGTATTTCTAACAGTCGGAACATAATCCACCACATATCCATGCTCTCTATGGAGAAGATATGGCAGCAGTTAATATCCATACTGGTGAAGTACTAGAGGGATATCTACCACCTAAAGCTTTATCTATGGTACAAGAATGGATTAATATTCACATAAATGATCTTTTGCGTATGTGGGAGACGCAGGAGTTTAAATCTCTTTCTCCCCTTGAATAGGAGGAAATAATATGTTTCATAAAGTGAAAGCAGTTACTGCATTACCTGATTATCAGTTAAGCATACAGTTTGTTGAGGGTGTGACAAAAATATATGATGTAAAGCCCTTGTTTGATAAATGGGGACCTTTCCGGGCATTAGAGGACTCTCTTGAGCTGTTTTATGATGTAAAAGTCGATACAGGAGGATTTGGAATTGTCTGGAATGACGATCTTGATTTGTCCTGTGATGAGCTATTTGAAAATGGAAGGGTAGTTAAGACACCATTTGACGGTCTAATGGCTTTTACGGATGCAACTGAGCTTTGGGGATTAAACGAAAGTACCTTGCGTAAGGCAATTGTGTATGGAAAATTAGTCAACGGAGTAGATGCCTGTAAATTTGGCAAACAATGGGTCATATCCGTAGAAGCTATGAAAAGAGAGTATGGATCACCTAAAAAAGAAATATTATAGAATTTTTCAAATTATTAATATTATAAAGATTTTCCAATTTTGTGTATTAATGTAACTATATGATATAGTTTCTTTCTCTGATTGGAAGATTACACAAGCGATAAATAATAGGGAATGACTTGATGATCATTCCCTTTTTAAATGAAAAACGCTGTGAATAATCACAGCGAATGATTGGTTTTTTCTAATGCATGGCGAAGTGCCGGCCATATGATCACAACTGCCATTGTGGAAACAATGGTATTGACTAGTGTAGCTAATGATGAAATCTTGGCAATCGTCATGGAAATATCCTGGGGAATCCCAAAAATATATGTCTTGTAGAAATAGCCGGCTAATGGGTCTAGTATCACATTCAGCCCTAAAGCTGCAATGGATGCCACAAGAGCAATCCGTGTCTGCTTCTTTAAATCAGTTTCTGAATCAATATGGTAAATTTTTCTTGAAACCAAAGTTGCGATAAAACCGATAATTAATTTGAGCACAAAGGTTTTTGGAGCAGTAGTGGCATAGCCACTGGTTAAATCGGCTAATGTCAAACCGACAGCGCCCGCAAAGCCTCCCCAGTTTCCCAACAGCAGGGCTCCAAGTACTACCATCGTATTTCCTAAATTAATGGCCGTTCTTTCATCTCCTACCGGTATATCAATACGTAAAAATTGAAAGCCGACATAAGCAAGTGCTGCAATTAAGGCAGCCTGTGTCAGCTGTAAAATCTTCTTATGTTCCATAATATCACTTCCTTAATAATGGCACTATCATAACAGAAAATCGAAGATGTTCAAACTGATAAGCCTTATTCCGATTATTGAAATATTTGATATGTTGA
>CACYBS010000254.1 GCA_902772725.1 Erysipelothrix rhusiopathiae | reverse complement strand
ATCTCCTGGTGTCCCTTTCTCGGACACTGCTATTATACCATACAGTTGATTAGCTTTTTACCACCGCTGTGCAAATGAAGATTTTTTACAGAAAAAAGGAGCGATAACTCGCTCCTTAATGCTTATAGATCTGCAATTTCATCCTGTGTAAGGATGTGGATGCCGTTGCGGCGAAGTGCTGCTTCGGCAACTTTTGGATCATCTACCTTGAATGTCATCAAAGCTTTGTCTGTGCTTAAGATGGCATACATGTAGTTGATGTTGATATTTTCTTTTGTGAAAATTGTTAATACATCGTTTAATCCACCTGCAACATGAGGAATTTCCACTACGACAACCGGATTTAACTGGTTGATATAGCCTTCCTGTTTTAATACTGTTGTGGTTTCTAAAATATCATCTACGATAATACGCACAATCCCAAAGCCTTCTGTTTCGGCAAGAGATAAAGCACGCATATTGATGTTGTTGTCGGCAAGAACCTGTGTCAGTTCATTCATTGCGCCCGGACGGTTTTCTACAAAAACCGATAATTGTTTAATACTCATGATTTCCTCCTAGATTTTACGCTTGTCGATGACGCGGACAGCTTTTCCTTCAGAACGGGTAATGCTCTTTGGAGCAACTAAGGTAACTTTAGCCTTAATACCTAACATAGATTTTAATCCATCCACTAATTCCTTCTGACGGCGGGAAACTTCACCAACATTATCTGTGAACATTTCCGGAGTCATTTCAACACGAACATCAAATGTATCGCTGTTGTTTACACGGTCAACGATAATCTGGTAGTTTGCAGGATATCCATGGTTCAATAATACGGTTTCGATCTGTGAAGGGAATACGTTTACACCGCGGATAATTAACATATCATCGGTACGTCCTCTAGGCTTAGCCATCTTAATGAGTGTTCTTCCGCAGGAGCATTTTCCACGGCTTAATACGCAGACATCTCTTGTGCGGTAACGTAATAGAGGGAAGCCTTTCTTATCTAAAGATGTAAATACTAATTCACCCTGGGTGCCTTCCGGTAATACTCTTCCTGTTTCCGGATCGATAATTTCCGGATAGAAGTGGTCTTCGTTAATGTGCATTCCTGACTGTTCAGAACATTCGAAGGAAACGCCCGGACCGGATAATTCTGTTAATCCGTAAATATCATATGCCTTGATACCTAATTTCTTTTCGATATCACGACGCATTTCTTCAGACCATGCCTCAGCACCGAAGATACCAGCCTTTAAAGGAATTTCATCCGGTGTTAAGCCCATTTCCTGCATCGTTTCAGCTAAGTATGCAGCATAAGACGGTGTACAGCATAAGATTGTCGCATTTAAGTCACGGATGAACATAATCTGTCTTTCCGTATTTCCGGAAGAAGTCGGGATTGTTAAGCAGCCAACTTTATGAGAGCCGCCGTTCAAGCCCGGACCACCTGTGAATAACCCGTATCCATAAGATACCTGGCATACATCTTTATTGGTAGCGCCGGCAGCTGTTAAAGCACGTGCACAGCATTCTTCCCATAAATCGATGTCAGCCTGTGTATAGAAGGCAACAACACGCTTACCGGTTGTTCCGGAAGTAGATTGAATACGAACACATTCTTCTAAAGGAGCACCTACAAGTCCATAAGGATATGCTTCACGAAGGTCTGCCTTAGAAAGGAACGGAAGCTTCTGTAAATCATCGATGGATTTAACATCTTCCGGTGTAACGCCCTGATCTTCCATTTTCTTACGGTAGTAAGGAACGTGATCCCAAACATATTTTACCTGTTTAACGATTTTTTCATCCTGAATTTTGCGCATTTCTTCCCTTGAGGCAAGTTCTACCTCGGGTTGATAGTAATTTTCCATAATATAAGTCCTTCCTTTTTTTTCTTTCTATTTATTTTGTGTTAGCTGTTGCGGCCCAGATCAAAAGCTTTAAGATTTAATTCAACGAATTTTGCCGGTACGCAATCACGTACAGCCTGTTCCCATTTTTCAACCGGGATATCGAAGTAACGGGATAAACGGCCCATTAATACGATATTAACGGCTTTTACAGAACCGGCTTCTTTGGCAAGTGAAAGGCAGTCTAAAGCATCAATCTGAATACCGAGATCTTTAATTTTTTCTACAAGATTTTCCGGATATTTCGCAACTCCTGTGATAACAGGCATTGGATCCATTTCCTGGATATTGGTTACGATTCTTCCATCCGGTTTTAAGTATTCGATATAACGTGCGGCTTCGAGTTTCTCGAAGGACACAATAAAGTCTGCTTCGCCCTTATCTACGATCGGAGAATAAACCTTATCTCCAAAACGTACATAAGTGACAACACTACCTCCACGTTGTGACATGCCGTGTACTTCCGACACTTTTACATCATAACCTTCTTCTAGAAGGATATGTCCTAATAACTTACTGGCAAGCAGGGAACCCTGTCCACCAACACCGACAATTAATACATTTTTTGTCATATTAAGCTTCCTCCTGTGCCTGCAGAGCACCGAAGCGGCATAACTGCTGACATACACCGCATCCTACGCATAATGTTGGATCTACCATAACGGTCTTGCCCGGTTTGCTTAAAGCAGGGCAGCCGATACGCATGCAGGCTGTACAGCCGACACACTTTTCAGGATCTACATGCAAAGGCGGATTATGTTTTACATTTTTGAGTAATGCACATGGACGGCGGGAGATGATTACTGATGGCTCTTCAGCTTTCAACTCTTCCTTAACCGCTGTTTCTGTTTCAGCTAAATCATATGGGTCAACAACGCGAACACGGTTAATACCCATGGACTTACATAAAGCTTCTAAATTTACCTTACCGGCAGGATCACCGTGAATGTCGAGTCCGGTAGTCGGATTTTGTTGGTGACCGGTCATACCGGTGATAGAGTTATCTACAATAATTACAGTTGAATTACTCTGGTTGTAGGCGATGTTGGCAAGACCTGTCATACCGGAGTGCATGAATGTGGAATCACCGATGACACCGACAGTCTTGGATTCGCTTGCGCCATTGTTTGCCTTGTTGAAACCGTGAATGGAACTTACGGAAGCACCCATACATAATGTGGTTTCAATCGCATTTAACGGTGCAGCAGCACCAAGTGTATAACATCCGATATCACCTAAGGTTGTAATCTTGTTCTTAGAAAGAACGAAGAATAAACCACGGTGTGGGCATCCCGGACACATTGCCGGTGGACGAACCGGCAGCGGTTCATCTAAATGTTTACATTCAGGAACTGCCTGACCGAATTTTGCGGCGATCAAACCCTGGGAGAATTCGCCTTCCATCGGTAATACATCTTTACCGGTAACCTTTAATCCTAATTGCTTACAATGGTTTTCAATGATTGGATCTAATTCTTCAATCACAACTAACTGCTCTACATCTTTGGCAAAATCAAGGATTTTTTGAACCGGTAATGGATTGACCATACCCAGTTTTAAGATGCTGACAGAATCACCAAAGACTTCCTTGGTGTATTGGTAGCTGGTTGAAGATGTAATGATACCCATCTTTTTACCCGGGTTTTCAACACGGTTTATTTCACTGGTTTCTGCATATTCAATCAGTTTTTTAGTACGTTCTTCTACGAACGGATGGCGACGAATCGCATTGGCCGGAGTCATTACATATTTCGCAATATTCTTAGTATATGGTTTTTGTTCCGGTTCTACTCTTTCACCCGGGTCAACTACGCTTTGCGAGTGGGCGATACGGGTACACATTTTGATGATAACCGGTGTATCAAATGTTTCTGAAATTTCATAGGCAATTTTTGCGAATGCATACGCTTCGGCAGAATCCGATGGCTCCAACATCGGAACTTTTGAAGCAATCGCATGATGACGGGAATCCTGTTCGTTCTGGGATGAGTGCATACCTGCATCATCTGCTACGACGATCACAAGACCACCGTTAACTCCTGTATACGACATGGTATACAAAGGGTCGGCAGCTACGTTCAATCCTACGTGCTTCATACCGCACACACTGCGTTTTCCTGCAAGGGATGCACCAAACGCAACTTCCAAGGCTACCTTTTCATTTGGTGCCCATTCTGAATAAATGTCCCTGAACTTAGCCAGCTCTTCCGTTACTTCGGTACTCGGAGTACCCGGGTAACTGGAAACGATGGAAACACCGGCATCATATAGACCGCGAGCCAAGGCTTTATTCCCTAACATTAGTTGTTTCATTTTTTCCTCCATTATCCTTATACAAAAAAATAGTTTACCTATTTATTTTACTATGAAAACCATTATACTAGAAATGAAATAGAAATGAAACAGAAAATGTTAAAAAGGGAGGAAAAATGAAAGAGTTTTCAAACGTGAAAGAAGCAATTGATTTTTTTCAAGGAGATCGGTTTGCGATGGTCAACGGAATGACCATTGATGAGCCTGGTGATGATTGGTGTATATGTTCCATGAGCCTGAGAGAGGATCATAAAAATGCCAATAATACAGTTATGGGTGGCGTCATGTTTACTCTGGCGGATTTCGCCTTTGCGGTAGCTTCCAATCAAATTCATAAAATTACTGTGGTGCAGAATGCCAACATCAATTTTTTAAGTGCACCGAAAGGAAATAAGTTATTTGCGAAGGCAACATGTAAAAAAAGCGGCAGAACTTCTACCGTGATGAATGTGGATATTACAGATGAAACCGGAAGAGATATCGCACAATATGTAGGCACCGGATATAAGCTCTAAACAAATTTTAAGGCCCTTACTTCTATCTTACTTGTAAGGGCCTTTTAAGAGATAAATCTGTTCATGCTTACTCCTTTCTCTTATTTGATCTATGTTAAATACCTTTTTTGTACTCTATCTATAGAGGTATGCAGCTATAGATAGGAAGCTTACTTTCCCATTGGTCTGTCCTTCTTTCTTTGTACCTTCATTATAATAGGAAAAATAAAAGAACTAAAAAAGATGTCTAAATCGGTAACAAAAAAGGAATCTTTGTCTTTTTTTAAGGATATTTTAAGGAATAGGAATTATATTGTTCTTGAACAGAACAAGGAGTGATAAAAATGAATAAAAATTCTCTTATATTTGCCTTAACAATCGGTCTTGCGATGAGCGGATGTGCTTCCGGAGGTAATGATACAGCCACCGAAGAAACGACAGAAGCTAATGAAACCACAAAGACTACATCCAACACCATCTCTAAAGAAGATATTACAGTGGATGAAACATATGAAAACAGTGCGGATGGTGAACATGCCATCAGTGTAGAAGGCGAGGAAAAGACCTATGAAAATATCCAGGTCAATAAAACCGGAAATGCGTCCGGGGATGAAGCTGACTTCTATGGAGAAAATGCGGCTGTTTTTGCCACGGAAAAGGGAACACTTACTATTTCGAAAGCCATTATTGAAACCGATGGAGAACACGCCAATGGTGTATTTAGCTATGGTGAGGGAACAACGGTTACTATTTCGGATTCCGTCATTGAAACAAGCGGTAACTGTTCCGGCGGTCTTATGACAACCGGAGGCGGTACGATGATCGCATCGAATTTAAACATTCATACAACCGGCAATTCTTCGGCAGCGATTCGCTCTGATAGAGGCGGTGGGGATGTATATGTCACAGGCGGTAACTATGTGACCGATGGCAAAGGATCACCGGTTATCTATTCCACGGCCAATATCAATGTGGAAGATGCTTACTTAGAGTCTACCGCAAGTCAGGGCGTTGTCGTGGAAGGAAAGAATTCGGTAACTCTTACCAATGTTGATCTTGTTGCCGACAATAATACGCATAACAGCGATAAATCCGATATTTATGAAGCTGTAATGATTTATCAATCCATGTCCGGAGATGCGGCAAGCGGTACCTCATCCTTTACGATGGAGGGCGGTACGTTAACTAATGAAAATGGCGATATTTTCTTTGTGAACAATACAGCCTGTGAAATCAATTTAACCGATGTATCAATCACAAATAACGATGAAAACGGAAACTTCTTAACGGCCAAAGCTGCCGGCTGGGGTAAAGAAGGATCCAACGGCGGTAAGGTGAATATGACCTTAACCGATCAAAAACAGACCGGAGATATTACGGTTGATGATATTTCCGTATTGAATCTATATTTGAATAACTCGACTTATGAAGGTGCCATCAATACCGAAGGTCAGGCAGGTCAAGTCTATGTGGAATTGGATGAAGGCAGTACCTGGAAACTTACAGGGGATTCCTATATTACCGGTTTGACATGTGACACGGATGCCATTGATTTAAATGGATATACTTTATATGTGAACGGTGAAAAATATGAAGAAGGAAGTAAATCAGAAGGTACTGCAGTTGAGATCGTGACAGAGTCTGAAGGCGGCATGGAGCCGGGAGATATGGAAGGACATGGTCCGGGCGATGGAAGTGAACCTCCTGAAAAGCCGGATGGAAATGAACCTCCTGAAAAGCCGGATGGAAATGAGCCTCCTGAAAAACCGGATGGAAACGAACCGCCGGAAAAACCGGGGGAAAGTAAAACAGATTCCAGCACAGAAGCATAGTAATAGACGGCCGATTCGGCCGTCTTTTTGTGTGACTATTATACAAGAGCACCGATGGCAGATCCATCACGGATTGCTGTCATAATGGTTGCCGGTTGTTTTGCGTCTCCGATCAAATATACATTTTTATCGGTCGCTGCAACAATTTCATGATAGAGATCCGCATTTGGCTTAAATCCAATCGAGATGATCACTGTATCTGCTTTGATTTCAATCTGTCCATCCGGAGTATCGGCTTTCACGGCATTATCGCTTACTTCAATTACTTTGGCATTCAGATATTTATCAATCTTCTTATAAATCACCAATTCATTCAACATATCATGGCACATTTGAGGAATCGGATCGGCTGTCGTTAGAACAAGATCATTGCGGGCTTCGATAATGGAAATATTTTCCTTGCCCTGATCTTTTAACCAGATGGCGGTTTCCGTTCCTACCTGTCCTCCGCCGATCACAACTACATTATTTCCGACTTTTTCCGGATGTTCCAGAGCATCAATGGCGCTCATCACATTTTTGCCATCTGCTCCAGGCAGCGTTTTGGCAGTAGAACCGGTGGCCACAATAATTTCATCGGCATCCAGCTTATAGACATCATCCGCGGTAACTGCTGTATTATATTGAATTTCTACGTTTAATTTCTTCAGCTGTAATTTAAACCAATTGAGTAAGTCTCTGTCGTGATTCTTGAAATCAGGAATCATGGAAGGAAGGATCAACCCACCTAACTGATTGCCTTTTTCATAGATTGTTACTTTATGACCGCGTGTTGCCGCCACTCTGGCAGCTTCCATACCGGCGATACCGCCTCCGATAATCGCAATCTTTTTCGGGTTGTCTGCCTTGGCGTATTTTTGGTGCTGGTAGCGCTCCGCAAAGGCATCCGGGTTTACCGCACACTGCATCGGCATACCGGAAAGGACACGTCCGATACAGCCGTTATCACAATAGATACACGGTCGGATTTCTTCCGGATGTCCGGATTTTACTTTGGCCGGCCAATATGGATCGGCTACAAGTCCACGCGCCATGGAATGACAGGAGATCTTTCCTTCTTCTAAGGCTTTTTCAGCCATATCCGGATCGGACAATTTACCCGGAACAATTACAGGAATATTAATCGCTTTTTTGAGCTCATATGCTTCGTCAATATAACAGCCATCCGGCATATACATTGGTGGATACAACCAATAGATGGAGTCGTAAGTACCGGTTCCAAACAAGATACCATCATAACCGGCTTCTTCGAGCTTTTTACCGATAATCAAGCTTTCTTCCATATCGCGTCCGAATTCTTCGTATTCTTCTCCAGGAAGGGCTCCGACTCTTTCGGCTTTCATATGTGATTTGGTACCAAGACGTGTTGTTACGACAAAGTTTGGACCGGTTTGGGCTTTGATACCTTTTACGATATCCACCAGAATCTTGATTCTTCCATCAATGCTGCCACCGAATTCGTCAGTACGCTGATTAAATGCAGGGATTGCGAATTGGTCGCCTAAATATCCGCCTTTTATACCATTGATATTAATTCCATCACATCCGGCCTGATAAGCCATAATACCGGCTTGAATGGATGCATCAATCAGTGTATAGACTTCTTCGGTGGTCATGGCACGGCACATTACAGAAGGATCATAACGATTGGCAACCGGGGAAGGGGCAACCGGCTGGTTTTCCTGGAAGGCAGGAACCGCGGTACGACCGGATCCTAACTGAATTTGGAAGAATAGTTTGCAGTTATAGCGGTGACAGCTTTCAACCAGTTTTCGTGTTTGAACTAAGAACGTATTTGGCTTGGCAAACGGCGGACGGGTAAAATCAGTTTTCTCTAATCCGCATGCAGGGAAAGAAGCGCCCACAAAGATGGCACCAACGCCGCCTTTAGCACGTTCTGTATAATACGCAATCGTGTCTTCGGTTAAATTCTTATCTTCATCTAACCAGCCAAGCGGAAGCATAGGGCTCATCATAATATGATTTTTGACTTCGATGTTCCCGATAGTAAAAGGTGTAAATAACGCTTTATATTTGTTTTCCATACCTTGCTCCTTTCTATAAAATGTTGTTTACTACATATATTATCTATTCTTTCTTAGGCGGTTATAAACAAAATATGACATCTTAAGTAAGCCTAACCTAACTACACAAGGGTTTTCAATTTCTTTCTCAATAGCGGATAAACTTTCTGTTACTATATAAGTATGAAAACCGATCTATCCCATTCTTTTCCGGTACGAAAAGAACTTCTTTCTAAAAAGAAATGCCTTTTGGAAAGCCGTAACATCTTGCGAAAAGGCCATATTAAAAAGATGAATCAGAAACAGATCGCAAGAGAAATTTATTTTCATGCGGTGGCTTATTATTTTGCCCTTTGGTTAGAGAAACACCATATCCATTGGGATTATATTAAATCGCATGCCCAAACTATTGATTTAGAAGATAAAGGGGATACCATGTTTCGGCGATTCTGTTATTATATTCTGTGGATGTTTCCATCCATTAAATAAAAAGAAGTGTGAAGGATATGAAGAACAAAAATCGTAATTTGCACAGTGGTGTTATATAACGCTTTATTTATTTTGTTTTTTGCACATGACATCTCGGAATTTCACTCT
>CACYBS010000253.1 GCA_902772725.1 Erysipelothrix rhusiopathiae | reverse complement strand
GCTTAACTGATAAGTGTGGCGGATACGCTGTTTTTCCTGCAGCTGAATACCATAGTTTGTTAATTTGGCACGACGACCGTTTCCATGTTGACCTGGAGCATAGTTACGACGAGTAAGTTCTTCACCTGTTTCAAGGATGGAATAACCTAAACGACGGGACTTCTTCCAAGTACTTCCTGTGTCTCTTGACATAAAAGTTCCTCCTATTGTTTTATCTCATAAAACAATAACAGTACAAATCACTTCGCGCGGTGTTATGATAGAAACTTTCAACTTATCAGCTATTAAGTTACTCATTTCGCATAATGCTCATAACGCTTGACATGAAGCTTTGTATGCTGCTATCTATTTATGCCTTGTAATCATATCAAAGCAGGCAGTTTAAATCAAGAAATTAATGAGAAAACTTTATCCGAGTAGTGCATATGAAAAAAAGTTTTGCTATAATGGTACTAACTATGCATAGGGGGTAGTACGTATGGAAAGTGTAGCTAAATTCTTTACATCCATTTATAAATTCATAACGGACAATATTCCGACAGATATTTTGATCTATATCTGTATCGCATTACTTCTGTTACTTCTGCTCTGGATCATTACCAGAACACTCAGAAGAAGAAAAGCAGAAAAGCGCTTAACGGATCTGGAAGTTGAAGTAAATGAGATTCGTAATAATCAGCTGCAATATAAATTCAATAAGGCAACGGCTTTTGCGAGAGTTAACGATGAAATTATGGAACGTGTCAACAATTTGACACCGAAATACAATACCTGCATTGAAAATGTTGCGACATGTGAAGATTTATTCAATGAAGCGGATGAATTACTGGATTCCAGAAAAGTTCGTAAATCACTTCATAAGATGGATGAAATCGAAACCATGCTAGATGAGACCAAAGAAAGAATCCGTATTGTTACGCAGTCTTTGGATCATATCTTATCTAAGGAAACAGAAGTACGTGAAGTTTCCAATGCATTGAAGGAACGCTTCCGCAACGTGAAGGCTGTTTATCAGGCAAACCGTGCATCTTTCTATGATGCAGCTGAAGTTTTTGATAACCGTATCGCTGCCGTAGAGGATGAATTCTCTAACTTTGAAGAGTGGATGTTCGCATCTGAATTTAATAAGGCAAAAGAAGAGCAGGAAAGAATTTCTGCACTGGTTGATGTATTAAGCGCACAGATTGCTGCTTACCCGGGAATGTATGAAAAGGGTAAAGTTATCCTTCCGCAGGCATTGGAAGAAGTTTCCAATAACCTGGAAGCTTTAAAAGAAGAAGGAATCGACTTAAGCTATCTGAATACAGGAACTGAACTTGCCAATGTTAAGGATGACTTAGATACCGCAATGACACTTCTTAACGAAGGTCATGCAGCAGAAGCTGAGGCAGCACTCAATGCCATCGGTGATAAGGTATTGGCTTTACAGGATGAATTAGTTCAGGAAAAACAGGCTTACACAGAAATCCACAATAACCTGGATGAAAGTCTTGGAATCGTGGATGAAATTGAAGATGACTTAAGAGAAATCAAGTCATTATATGCAAATATCCGTGACCGCTTCGGTTTGGAAGATTGGACCCGCCGCTTTGCACTGGCTGACCAGCAGCTTGAAATCCTGAAAAAGGAAAGAGATGTTATTGAAAAGGCAGTGAAAGAGGAAGATCGTCCTAGCAAGGATGTTATCCAATACTACCGTGATTTCTCTTCCGAAGCTACGGAATTCCGTGCTTCTATCAAGGATATGAAGCATATGCTGGTAGGTGCTACAAGTGATGAATCACGTGCACGTAAACAGCTTGTGAAACTGCAGTTAATCTTAAATGAAGTTCGTTTAAATGCTGCAACACATCAACTTCCGAATATTTCCGGACAGTTTGATGATGATATTAAGCAGGGTGAAAACTTAATCGCTCGCGTACGCCAGGTGTTGGATCACTCTCCGCTTGATGTACAGGAATTGAATGCAGACTTACAGGATGCGATTGATTTTGTTTATAAACTTTACAACAACGCAAACAACTTGATCGGCGTAGCTGTTATGGTTGAAAATGCGATTGTATTTGGTAACCGTTTCCGCTCTACACATCCGACAATGGATACAGATTTAACCCGTGCGGAACTCTGTTTCCAGAATGGTGAATACACCAATGCATTAAAGATTGCGATTCAGGCAATTGAAAACATGCATCCGGGTGTATACGAGAAACTCGTTGCGAAAAAAGATCCGGCTGTAATGAATACAGTACAGTAACGTGATTTATTTTGATAACTCATCTACGACCTCTGTTCGACCAGAGGTCCGTAGTGTTTATGGGCAGTTGTTAGAGACAACCTTTGGAAATCCGGACAGCTTACATGCAGTCGGAAGGAAAGCCGGAGATCTTTTGGAAGCCTCAAGAAGACATATTGCCTCCATGTTAGGGGTAGATCCGCTTGAAATTATCTTTACCGGTTGTGCCAGTGAGTCCAACACCTTGGCCATTGTCGGATATGCACTTGCCAACCAGAATCGTGGGAAACATATTCTGATTTCATCCGTGGAACATCCTTCGGCTGATCATTCTGCTTCATGGTTGGAATCCTTTGGCTTTGAGGTGGAAAGATTACCAATCAATGAAAAGGGAATTGTAACACCGGAATGTGTCAAAGAACGTATGCGTAAGGATACGATCTTAGTGTCAACGATGCATGTGAACAATGAGGTCGGAGCTATTAATCCGATTGAGGAAATTGAAAAGGTAGTACATACCAATCCGACCTGTGCCTATCATGTGGATGCGGTTCAAAGCTTTTCAAAGATTGATGTTCCGTTCTCGATATTAGATATGGTAACTATTTCTGCACATAAGATTCATGGTTTAAAGGGCAGTGCTCTTTTAATGAAAAAGAAAAATATCCGTGTTGTTCCGATTGTGCAGGGTGGCCAGCAGGAACAGGGCTTGAGAGGCGGCACAGAAAATGCCCCAGCCAATATTGTGCTTGCCAAAACGATTCGTTTAGCTCTTGAGGAACAGGCTTCCGCTTATCGGCATGTAAAGAAGCTTAATGATTATATTCGCAATCAATTAAAGGAGATTCCGGGAGCGCAGGTGAACTCACCGGATGAGGCTTTACCGTATATTTTAAATATTGGCTTTGATCAAATTACCAGTGAAGTATTACTGAACGCATTAGATGCCAGAGGCATCTGTGTTTCCGCAAAAAGTACCTGCTCTTCGCATTCAACCAACGCCAGCGCCGTACTTATGGCTATGGGCTTAGGTGAAAAAAGAGCAACGCACATGATTCGCTTGTCCTTTGATGGAACCAACACAATGGATGAGGCAAAGACATTCATTAAAGTATGTAAGGAGATTATCAATAGTTATGGATTATCGTTATGATCATATTTTGATCCGCTATGGTGAATT
>CACYBS010000252.1 GCA_902772725.1 Erysipelothrix rhusiopathiae | reverse complement strand
TTGTATCGACTGTCTTTGTGGCAGTATCTAAATCGGAATTATTAAAAAAGGATCTTATGATTAAGTTAGTTGGTTTTTATAAAGTAAGATGGCGAAATGTATTTCTTGCGATTGTTCAATTTATCGGCATTGTGATCAGCTCGATTCTTCTTTCAACGCTTTTTGGGCAGTCATTGAATCAGTTTTCCTTTACAAAGGATTTCTCCTTTACCGGAGTTGGAATCGGAAGTGCTCTAATCACTGTTACATTGGCGTCCATTATTGAAGAGGTAGGATGGAAAGGATATTGTGAAGATTCCATCGGAGCTTATATGAACTGGTTCTGGGAATCGATGATCTTTGGCATATTATGGTCTTTATGGCACTTACCGTTAATCTTTATCAAGGGAACGTATCAGGCCGGCTTGATGGTCAATCCTATGTATGTGATCAATTTCTTTATCAGCGGTATCCCTTTAGGTTTTATCATCACATGGGTGTATCTTGCCAGTGACAGGTCCATACTTGCCTGTATGATCTATCATCTGTGTGTGAATTTTCTTCAGGAAAAGATTGCCATGACACCGGAAACTAAATGTGTGGAGACGCTTGTAGTGATTATAGTTGCAGCTTATATCGTTTATAAAAACAGAGATATGTTCTTTGAAACCCGGCATGTAGGAAGATTGTTGGAAGAAAGATATGGAGAGGATGAAACTGTCAAAGAACCGGTATTGAATGCTTCTTATTAGCTCTACTTTCCGTAGGTGGTATATTCATGAGTGCTGTTCTACAATTTTGCCATGGAGGGATTTATATGGATCAATATGTGACCGGTACAGTAATCAAACAATTAAGAGAAAAAAATAAGCTGACTCAGCTTCAGCTTGCCGAAAAACTGGGAGTCAGTGATAAGGCTGTTTCAAAATGGGAAACGGGAAAAGGATATCCGGATATAACCTTGTTGGAACCGATTGCCGGGGCGTTTCGGATTTCAGCGGCAGAGCTAATCGCAGGTAATACGATTCAGAACTCCAATGTATCTGCCAATATGCTTCGCTCTAAATTCTATGTCTGTCCGATTTGCGGGAATGTGATTCATGGTATGGGTGAAGCTGTGATCTATTGCCATGGCATTCCCTTAAAGCCGTTAGAGGCAG
This sequence comes from Erysipelothrix rhusiopathiae, assembly GCA_902772725.1. GTDB lineage: Bacteria > Bacillota_I > Bacilli_A > Erysipelotrichales > Erysipelotrichaceae > RUG11795. Next base: position 4,158 of record CACYBS010000252.1, on the reverse strand, counting down.
AGCTTACCGATTCCGGACATATGATTTTTATCGAGAAATCAGATAATGAGTTCTATGTTCGAATTGATCACGATATGACAAAGACGCATTACATCTCGTTTGTGGCTGCCCTTTCTATGGATGAGCTGCAGATTAAAAAACTGTACCCTCAATGGAATGCCGAAGCTAGATTTCGTATGAGCGGAGTAAAAAAGATTTTCTTCTACTGTAATCGAGATGGCTTATTTTACATGGATGTGATCAAAGGCATTGATGATAAACGCAGTGGTTATGATGATACGGAAGAAAGAAGAGAATTGGAGAAGGCCGCCAAGGCATTGTTTGGATAAGAAAAGAGCGAAATTTTAAGTTTCGCTCTTTTTAAATCGTTCCCGTATAAATTGAACAAATAATTTTTCGCTTTCATTTAGATGTTCTGCATACTGTAATCCAAAGGTTAGATCGATGGAAGGGGATATATTTCTTACCACAAATCCGGTTGTATCCAGATTGGAGACAATGGTTTCATCCTCAATCATAACGCCAAGTCCTTCTTTTAAAAGACTGAGTGAGCCGGTCGTACCGCCGGAATAGATAATATTTGGATGAATGTTTTCTCGATGCATGGCATTTTCTAAGATGCGGTAGAAAATGGAATGTCGGGAAGGAACCATTAATCCTACGTTCTGCAGCCGGTATAAAGGAACTATTTTATAGGAGGCAAGAAAATGTTCTTTTGGGATCAAGGCCACCAGGCTTGTCGTTCCTGCTTTGATAAAACCGTTTTTAGGAATTTCATGTTTTTCAAAAGCCATATCCACTAAATGCAGGCTTCCCTCATAAAAGCTTTTACGAAGATTTTCAATATTATCTTCAGCCATATGTACGGTAATTTGAGGGTGCAGCTTACGAAAGGCAAGGATACTTTCGGTTTGAAAATATAAATGAGAATTATGGGAACAGCCAATCACAATCGCATTGAGTTTTCTTTCCTTGTATCCTTTTATCGCAGCTTCGCTGTTTTCTTTTGCCTCAACGATCTGTCTGGCATAACCCAGCCAATATCGTCCGAATTCAGATAAAGAAATCCTGCGGGTGGTGCGCTCAAAAAGCACTTCTCCCAGCTCCTTTTCCAACATCACAATGTGACGGGAAAGGGAAGATTGCGAGATATGAAGACGGTCCGCCGTCGTGCTGTAATTGAGTGTATCTGCCAGTTCTACAAATTCTTTTATGTATTCGAGTTCCATAAATTCATTATTTATGCAGAATGTGCATAAGTCAATGAAAAAGATGAAATAATCACGATTCTTAAGGCTGATATAATAAAAGAAATAGGATAGGAAAGGTAAAAGATAATGGCTAAGATTCCCGAAAGATTTAAGAACTATATGTTCAATGAGAATGATTTTCTTCCGGAAACGTATGAAATAGCGGATCCTGAAAAGGAGAAACTCATTCGTAAACTTGTTTTGATGATTTCTGATGATATCACATTCAGAAGCGCAAGAAAGCTGGATCTAACCGAACCGGATGTATGGCTTTTGGACCGTCTTCTCAATAAAGAAGAGATTCGTTTCATGTTGTCATTTAAGAAGAAAAGAGTTGTGAAGCTGACCGTTGAAGAGTTAGCTGAACGCAATGAAATGACCATCGAAGAAACCCAGGCCATGCTCGATCATATTGCCGGTATTGGTTTAATTGAATTTGATCGTGAAAATGAAAAGAAGGAAAGACAGTACTTTGTTCCAAAATGGGTAGTTGGTTCCGGTGAGTACATGATGATGAATGGTAAGCTTTTGGATAAACATCCGGAAGTTGCGACATTCTTTAACTATGCTTCCAGCGTACCGGTAGGTAAGGTTGCCCATATGGTCCCTCCTGGAGGCGGAGGACTTGGAATGCATGTTATTCCGGTCGAAAAGGCAATTGAGGCAAAAAATGAAGCTGTTTCTGTTGAAAAGCTGTCTCATTGGTTAAGTAAATACGACAAGTATGCATTAGATGTATGCTCCTGCCGTCGTCAGCAGGAAATGCGTGGTGAAGGTACCGGTGATAATGCCGATTATTGGTGTATCGCAGTCGGTGATATGGCTGAGTATCTGGTAGAAACCCATAAAGATGCTTACTACTGCAGCTATGATGATGTTATGGCTGTGCTTAAGCGTGCAGAAGAAAGAGGATATGTACATCAGATTACCAATTTGGATGGTAAAGATAAGATTGTTGGTATATGTAACTGTCCTGCCGGTGTCTGCAACGCACTTCGTACTTCTCAATTATTCAACACACCGAATATGTCTGCTTCAGCATATCGTGCGCACGTAGATACATCAAAATGTGTTGCCTGCGGTAAGTGTGTAGAAGTATGTCCGGTAGGAGCTGCCAAGTTAGGCCAGAAATTATGCCGCGCCGATGGATCCAATGTGATTTATCCGAAGGCATTATTACCGGATGAAACGAAATGGGGTCCGGATAAATGGAATAAGAATTATCGTGAAGATGCCAAGACCAATACATATGAGACAGGTACATCTCCATGTAAGGCAGCCTGCCCGGCTCATTTAGCGGTTCAGGGTTATATCCGCATGGCTGCAGAAGGCAGATACTTAGATGCCTTAAAGTTAATCAAACAGGATAACCCACTTCCTGCAATATGCGGTGCCATCTGTAACCGCCGTTGTGAAGATAGATGTACACGCGGTACGATTGATTCTCCGGTTGCGATCGACGAAATTAAGAAATTTATCGCTGCTCAGGAATTGAATGCAGAAAACAGATATGTTCCGGATTGTGCGAATGACTTTGGTAAACAATGGGGCGATGACTACAAGATTGCGGTTATCGGTTCCGGTCCGGCAGGATTATCTGCTGCATATTACTTACGCTTAAACGGTTACACCGTTACTGTCTTTGAAAAAGAAAAAGAAGCCGGCGGTATGCTCAAATACGGTATTCCTAACTTCCGTTTAGAGAAGCAGGTTATTGAAGCAGAAATCGATGTAATCCGCCAGATGGGTGTTGAATTTAAATTCAATACGGAAATCGGAAAAGATGTTACCATTCCGGAATTAAGAGAACAGGGATATAAGGCATTCTACGTTGCGAATGGTTTACAGGCAGGACGCAAAGCCGGTATTCCAAATGAAGAATACGCTCTGTCCGGTGTTGAATTCTTACACCAGGCCTTTGAAGATGAAGGTAAGATCTTAAGCGGTAAGACAGTTGTGATCGGTGGCGGTAATGTTGCGATCGACGTAGCTCGCTGTGCATTCCGTGCCGGAAGTGACAGTGTAGAAATGATCTGTCTGGAAGGTCCTGCTCAAATGCCTGCCGCAAAAGATGAAATCGCCGAAGCCAAAGAAGAAGGCGTTGTGATTAAGAACTGCTGGGGTCCAAAGGAAATCCTTGTGGAAGATGGTAAGGTAACCGGTATCGTATTGAAACAGTGTATCCAGGTTTATGATAAAGAAGGTAAGTTTGCTCCGTTATATGATGAAGCCGAAACCAAGACTATCGCTTGCGATAATGTGATCCTTTCTATCGGTCAGTCTGCTGTATGGGGCGACCTGTTAAAAGGAACTGCTGTTGAAATCCGTCCAAACGGAACAGCTGTAGCTGATCCTGTAACTTTACAGACAGCCGAAAAGGATATCTTTGTCGGTGGTGATATTAACCATGGTGCACGCTTTGCGATTGATGCGATTGCCGACGGTCGTGAAGGATATGTTTCCATCCATCGTTTCGTTCATCCGGGTAACTCGCTCACAATCGGAAGAGATTTAAGAACATTCAATGAGCTTGACCGCGATGATATCCATGTGGAAAGTTATGATAATGCCAAGCGTCAGGTACCGGGTATGAAGCCGGGTGATGCAGCTAAGACTTATAAGGATTTACGTCTTACTTTGACCGAAGAACAGGTACGCGCCGAGGCAAACCGCTGCTTGAAGTGCGGTGCTACAACGGTAGATGTGAACAGATGTATCGGATGCGGCTTATGTACGACAAAATGTGAATTTGATGCGATCCATCTGGAAAGAGATATGCCTGCTGCAAGTAAGATGTATATCGGTGAAGAAGGCAAGATCAAAGCGATTCTTCCTTATGCATTAAAACGTGAAATCAAGATTCGCAGAGCTAAAAAGTAAATAGAAAGTTAGACAGCGATTGAATTCG
>CACYBS010000251.1 GCA_902772725.1 Erysipelothrix rhusiopathiae | reverse complement strand
GTGTTTAACTATAATTTTGCCTGTCCAAGGACTACCAAAGAACCGAAAGCGTACCGAAACATATTTAATATTCTCGGAAAAAATGACTATGTACCGATGGTACCGTTCGGTGAATGGGGCTTTGGCAGAAACGGAACGGATTTATATCTTCCGGCACCGGAATCGGATTCAAGCTATGGACCTCTATCCCAACAATCCAATATGATCATGCGCCAGCTTTGTAACGATGATAACCGGACAAATCCGGGAACCAATCACATTCTTCATATGTTGATGGAGTTTCTTACCACTGTCGTACCGGATACAAAAACCTATGTAAAAGTTTTCCAAAATCCTTTAAAAAACATGTGGGCAGACCGCTCAGCCAATAATCTGATTACCAATATATACGGAATTATGTTGTCCAATGACATGTTGTCTCCACAGGATGAAACGGATATCAAATTCCTCCAAAGCTATTTAATTTCCAAACTTTATCAGGAAATGTTTGTTGGAAAATACGAGTCCGATTGGAATATCAGTTTAAATGTCACAACCAATTTCACCAGGGAACATTATCCGGATGTCTATCTATCCTGGATGTTCAGTACAAATGATCCGGAAAAGCTGTTCACTCCAAATGAAGAACATGCCTTAATCTCCATCGATTATGATGGAACCATTGATATCGTTGACGAGAATCGAAATTTTCTATACCGCGTTACACCGCAGGGTGATGTGATAAAGAATGTGAAAGATGACTATTATAACTATGACCTGGATAAGGATAAGGCTCCTAAGCTCTATATATCCAGAACTGATTCTACGACTTTAATTATGCTGCCGTTAGATAAAACATATCAATTGGTTCTGCCACATTATTCTAAAGACCTGGAAGTTGATATCAATACCATTCTCTACAACAATCAGGTGATGCATGGAAAACTCAGTGGATTTTATGAATTCAATTCTGCCAGCGATTCGATGAATCTATTGATTACGCCGCATTATGAAGATGGAAAGATGAGCTTTACGACAAATACATCCGGTACGTTTACAGATTATTCCGGAACTACAGAGTATTCTATAGGATATGTATCCTTGATGTTGAATGGTACCAGCTTTATTAGCTCCTCTTTCCGACTTAAATCAGCGGCCATCATCTTTATCGGTGTCGTAATTCTGGTGTTAGTTATCGGGCTTATTCTGGTAGCTAAGCGAAGAGGACTTGAAACAATGTTCCTGTTATTAAGTATCATATTAGTTTGTATGCAGGAGTTAGGAATCAATTTCATTCCTTTGCAGCTGATGTCCGGTTTTATGAAAAATATAGGATACACAGCCAGTGGGGCCGCACTTATTGCCAGCGTCCTTCGACTCATTAAAAAACATACAATCAGCGATTACCTTGTTACCCTGGGAGTTCTCTTGTTTATAGGCGGCTATGCGATCATAAATATACCGGTAAGTGTTTTAATCATTTTAGAAGTAGTTGGTCTTTCCACGATTATATTCTCAATCATTATCACCCACCCGCCAAAACGCTGGCAATGGATTACAGGAGGAATATTGATTGCAGCAGAAATCGCCCTTCTGGTGATGAATGCGGATCAAAATGATTTAGAATCACTTTTGTTTTTTGGATCTCTGCTGTCTATTATCATTATTGCCTTAACAAGCTCCTTCAATCAGAGACCTAAGTTGAGAATTGCGATATGGATGTTGATTATTTTCCTGATTATGAGTCTGCTGGAAACATCTATTTCTCCATGGATTGATTTGGTAATAACTCTGCTTTGGTTAACATGCGTTGGATGGATTGTCACCCTGGTATGGAAGGAGGTAGATGAGAATGAACAAGCCGAAATTAGCCAGTAGAAAACAACGGTTTCTCATGTATCTGGACAATTACTACGAGAAAAAGACAACAGGTTATTTCTCGCTTGCGATATCTACCATCGTAGCCGCCGCAAAATTCTGCTTTGGATATCTTGTCTACTCTTCATTATGGATGTATTCAGGTTCCTATTCGGCAGCCGGTGTGATCACTCTTTTAGTAGCTGCCCTGTTTCAGGCAAGGCAGTTAAAAAGACCGGAGCGATGTTATTGGCTGGCATCTGCCGTTATGTGCCTGCGGGCGATTACTTTCGATATTTATATCATGAACAGATCCAGTGCCTTCCAGGCTGTCTGGATTACTGATAAAAGATTTATCTTAGTCTTTGAAGCAGTTATTCTTTTCCAATATCTGGTATCGATTATCGGCTTAGCATATTCAAAGAATAAAGATCGTCCGATTGTCGCATCGGTTGAATGGCTGCAATTATCAAATGCACTCATCAACTCCTTGTTGCTTGTACATTTGATCCTTCCTTACTTCTACGACCAAAGAGCAGATATATTGCAGGCAAGATTGTTCAGTAACTTTATCTTTGCCACAGCTATCACAGCTGTATCGATTTATATGGTCTATCGTTCCATCACAGTATATAGGCTGGAAAAAGCAGCCGCAAACCAGAAACTGGCAACGGAATCATAAATGAATCCACCCCAAATCGGGGTGGATTTTTAAGCGTTCCTTTTCTTTTGTGCCATACACACCAACAAACTGCCCAAAATCATAAAGGTTCCTGTCATCCAATAGATACGGATTAATGTATTGGTTGTCCCGTAAATCTCGACAATACCGGTTAATATGCTCCCTATTGTCAGTGTGGCAATCCCGGCATGATATAGATTATAGCTGACTGCCGATGAATTTATAAACAACTTCCCCATTGCCATCAATAAAAAGGGCAGCACACCTCCGGCCAGAGGAAAGACAAAGGCATAAATCATATAAAAGGAGTAGACTTCATGACTGAATAACTCATAAACTGCTCCAAACAGAACACAAAATAATGAAATTAAAAGATAAACATAAGCTGTTTTTAAATAAGCTTCCTTTTCTAAATTAAGCTGCGATATAGACAATGTCGCTCACACTCCTTTCTTTTATGCTTCCGCCTGAAGTAGGATTATTGATAATCTCAGAATTGAAATACATCGTTGAAGAGCCACCGCCATCTAAGTTATAGGCTGTTTCAACACCTAACTGTTCCATAAACTGAGCCAATTCATAAAGACTGAGGCCTTCGCTTTGATCAGTTCTGCCATCAGATACCACAAAGACATAATGGTTTTCATCAATGATTCCAATTGCGGTACGCGGGTTACTGGCTTTCGCCTTTCCTACTTCTTCATCCTCGGTTACGGAAATCTCACCATTGATGACTAAAGCCGGTCCAAAGGACAATATCTGCACAGCACCGTTGGACAGAAGCTCTTGGGCTGTTACATCGGTTTCTTCAATGATCTCAAAAGAACCATCTTCATAGATGACTAAATCTTCCTGATTGTCCGAGGCGGTATCTCGATACAATACTCCGTTTCTTAAAACATAACCGGTTTGCTGGGTACCGTAATAATCTCCGTTGATTGCCAGAATGGCTTCGGCATTAGATGCCATTTGAGATGTTTTTTCTGTAATATTTCTACCATACGCATTTTGTGCCAAAGCCGTTTTTAAATACTCGGGAGAAGATACCTCAACATCTGCCACATAGATAGCTGTATCGTATTGATTATATTCGTTAATCATAATAGAGATATTTTCATCTTGATAGCTCGAATCCGTAATTACCGGCTCTTCTAAGGTACTGTTACCGATTGTTTTATCCCGGCTGATCGTTTGAGATATAATATCTGTATCTTCAACAATCTCACTGTATACTCTTGTGATCACAAAAGTATCTAATAGTACATATATGGTAAAGGAAACTAATATCAGACCATATACAATCCCAAATATTGATTTCTTATACTTCATTTTTTATTATTCCCATCCTTTCTTCACCCTGTTTTATAGATATATAATCGAACCTTTGAGAGATGAAAAAGCCTGTCACAAAACAGATCATCGATATGAACCAATTTGATAAAGAATCAAACCGGGTAGGTACGATCAATAAAGTTGATGCCAGTAGTATTCCGATCACAATCTGTGAAATCAAGGAGTAGTGGTTTTCAAACATCTGGTAGACAAATCCTGCCGTAATAGAAACTGTCACACCAATCCCGATTATCAAAGGAATGATCACGGAAAAATCTAAGTTGGCAATGCCGGATGTCATTGGCTCATACAGCCCCATAAAGATCAAAACCGAAGAAGAGCTAAGACCCGGTATGACAAGACTTAATCCCCACACCAGCCCGCCAAACATATACCAAAGGCTATTGGGCTGTATAGATACAGTTATACTTTGTGACAACATTTGAAAAAAGATATAGAAACATACCAGGCTTAAGATAAACGCTGTCCAATTCACCTTGTTAACGCCTTGTGAACTTTTCCTTAAAAGATCGGGAATCGTCCCAAAAATTAACCCTGCAAACAACATTAACGCAATCGTTGGAGATGTTTTAAAAAGAATTTCCACAAAACGTGCCAATATCACAAATCCCAGCATTCAGCCGATCAAAAAAGGAATAAACATCTTATACAGCTTTTTAAACGATATGATAGGATGCGCAAGAAATTCCATCATCGGCTCATATATCCCAAATGCGACACATAAAACTCCACCGCTGACACCCGGTAAAATGGCACCGGTCCCTATAATTGCCCCTTTGAGAATCAACATAAGATTTTCAAACATTCGGTTAGGCGTTTCGTAATTCTTTTCCATTTTGTTCCTGCTTTCTAAATACGACATATTTTTGAATCATCCAGTTGACGATAAAAAATGCCATTTCTGTCATCAGTTTTGCGATCATTTGATTCACGCCAAGATTATTGACCAAATATTCAAGCACAATCGTATTGCCTATTAAGATGAATGCCGCTAAAAGGAAATAAGAGCACAGGGATTTAATAAATCCGGTGTCGCTTTCAAAGACATATTTTCGATTCAAGTTATAATTGATGCAGGAACTGAAGATCCTTGCACAGATATTGGAAGTTCGAATATTGCCTGTCATCATTAAAAATAAAGAGTACATGACAAAATCGACTAAAAAGGCAATAAAAGACGATGCTGAAAATTTAAGTATTTCCTTATAGATTCGATACGAATCCTTAATGACATTGAAATGAGAGGCAGAATTGTTGTCGATATATATGGTTTCAATCGGTTCTTCCCGTATCGGTATATGATTTTTGGCAAAATCCAACAGAACATTCATTTCATATTCATAACCCTCACCGGGTATATCGATTAATCTTTCAAGCATGGATGCATGAAAAGCTCTAAGCCCTGTCTGTGTATCATAGATTTTCAATCCTGTTGATAAATAATAGACAAACCGTGTCATGGTATTTCCAATCTGGCTTCGTAAAGGAATCTTCCCGGTAAATCTTCTTCCTCCGATCACAAGGGTATCCGGGTGTTTAAAAGCGATACCACATAACATGTTGGCGTCTTCTACACGATGCTGCCCATCGGCATCGACTGTCACTACCATACAATTGGATCCAAAATGCTCTTCAATATAAATCAAGCCGGTTTTTAATGCCCTTCCTTTTCCGCAGTTTTGGGGATGTCTCAAGACCGTGGCAAACTGCTGCACAGAATCAAAAATATGCGAATACAAAGGTCCGCTTCCATCATCTACCACTACATTTTGAAAGCCGGAAGCCATGAGCTTTTCCACCAGTTCAACAAGAACTTCATCCGGTTCATATGCCGG
>CACYBS010000250.1 GCA_902772725.1 Erysipelothrix rhusiopathiae | reverse complement strand
TGAATCAAATTGTAAAGGGATAAGACTATGAGCAAACTAACAGCAACATTTATTTTTGCAGTTTTTTTCCTGTTTTCAATTGGTGCTACGCCAATTGAAAAGAAACGAAGAGATATTGTTTTAGCTTTCGTATTTTTTTTATTAGCTTTTTATGTCGGAAATAGAGATATTTTGGCATGGAGTGATACGGGCGTTTATGAGATGGCTTTTATGGAAACCAAACCTTTATCAGAGTTTACACTATTTGATCAAGTGTATGGTTACTCTGAAAGAGGGTTCTTCTTTTTAGGCGTTCTCGTGAAAACGTTTACAAGTAGTGTCATCGCTTATTTCACGTTTATTGCTGCAATTACCTATTTGTTTATATTTGAAGATTTACGAAAATACAGTATATATCCGTTTATTGGGTTGTGTGTTTATTTGGCACGATTTATGACAGGTAGAGAAATGACACAGATCCGTGCTGCATTGGCAATCGCAGTTGTAATTTGGGGAACCCAATATATAAAACGGAATGAGTATTGGAAATGTTTGGCAGTGATAATTTTGGCCTATTATTTCCATACGAGTGCAATAATTGCCCTACCTATGCTATTTTTTAACAAGTTCACTTTTTCAAAAGTACAAATTTATTGGGGGCTTGTTCTTAGTTTTATCATAGCGGGGTTTTATGGCGGTTTTATTAAGGATTTGGTTTCTTCTTCAGACTTTGCTAACGAAATGGCTCGATCGTATGTTCAAGAAGGAAGTGAGAAGGCGTGGAGCAATGACTTGACGAATCCTATGATTTATTATCAATCTTTTATATTACTTCTTTTTACTTTTTATGAAGAAAAATTAGCCAAGAACTCTCCATATTATTATATAATTCGTAATGCCTATTTTTATAGTACGGTTATATTAATAGTTTTATGTCAGTATGCAATTTTGGCGGCAAGAACATCTACTATTTTTGCAACATATGAGATAGCAATGGTTCCTTTGTTCGTATCGCTATTTCAGCCAAGGAACAGGTGGATGCCTATTACTGCAATAATGATATTTTATTCTATTCTTTTCTACTTGAATTGGAGTATACAGACATATTAATATAGTAATGAATATTTGTTTAATAACAGCAACTCTTACCTCTGGTGGAAGTGAACGTGTAATGTCTATTTTGGCAAATGAGTTGTCTAAGAAAGGACACCATGTCTCTATTATCTGCATCAATAAGCATATTGTTTTTTATCCTATTTCCAGTGATGTAAATGTTGTATTTGCAGAAGATGAAGTAAGAGCTAAGTCGCTTTTTAGAAAAATCCTTTGGTTGAGAAAATATGTAAAAGAAATAAGACCAGATGTCGTCATCCCATTTATGGAGGCAGTATATTGCTTTACGCTGCTATCCTTGATTGGTATTCATGTACCAGTTATTTCCTCTGAAAGAATAGACCCCAGGAAGTCTCCTTTCTTTCGCAATATTCTGCGACGTATATTCCTACCATTAACAACTCATTTGGTTGTTCAGACAGAAGCAATTAAGAGCTTTTACCCTAGTTTTATTAGGAAAAAGACCTGTGTAATCTATAATCCTGTAAGCGATGAGGTATTTCGCGAAATGGATAATGGAAAATTGGCAATTGAAAATGAGAAGAAACTCAATCGGATTATTTCTGTTGGGAAATTGGACGAGCAGAAGAATCAGCAGTTGCTGATAAAAGCTTTCTCAAGAATTTCTCCGTTTTTTCCTGGCTTGCACTTGGTAATCTATGGGGAAGGACCGCTTCGTGAGAATCTAGAATTATTAGTTAGAAGTTTGAATCTTGAACGAAAAGTTTTTCTTCCTGGCCGAACGGAACATGTAATTGATGAGATGAGAAAGTCGAAACTCTTCTGCTTTTCCAGTGATTATGAGGGGATGAGCAATGCTTTGCTAGAAGCTATATGTGTAGGTTTACCAGTAATAACAACGAATGTGTCTGGAGCATCCGAACTGGTGCAGGATGGAGTAAATGGTTTTGTTGTGAGCATTCGTGACGAAGAACAAATGGTAAACGCAATACAGAGGCTGCTGTCAGAAGAGAACATGATGGATCAATTCTCTGCAGTAAATAAAAGGAAGGCATCACAATTTAGTATTGATAAAATTGTTGGTCAATGGGAAACTTTAATATGTGAGGTTGTTAAAAACAATTGATTTTTCGATATATGAGTAATAGTGCTAAAGCGGCATTGCGTAATCCATTAAGGGCATTAAAGTATGCATTAAGTCATTATGTGCCATGGGTAATAAAAGATGATGACCTATACTTGAAAACGTGTTATCTTTTGGCAACACGGAGAGTTCTTCATTTAGAGAATCCTCAAACTTTTACCGAAAAGCTGCAATGGTTGAAATTGCATGATAGAAATCCCCGTTATTCTCAGCTCGTTGACAAGTATGAAGTTAAATATTTCATTGCTAGTCTGCTGGGGAAAGAATATGTTATTCCAACATTCGGTGTGTGGGATCGGTTCGACGAAATAGACTTTGGTAAATTGCCTAACCAGTTTGTTCTCAAATGTACCCATGATTCTGGTGGGTTGGTCATTTGTAAAGATAAGAAGTTGCTTGATTTATCATCAGCAAGGAAGAAGATAGAAAAGTCCTTGAAGAATAGATTCTACATGGAGGGTAGAGAGTATCAATATAAAGATGTGAAACCGAGAATCATTGCAGAGAAATATTTGGAGCAAGAAAACGGAGAGAGTTTGAAAGATTATAAGGTCTTGTGCTTTAATGGGAAGGCAAAGTTGATAGAATACCATTCCAATCGCTATACATCTCATCATACTCAAGATTTTTATGATACGGATTGGAATAAAACCTCTATTTCGCAAGGTGGTCCAGATTCGGTATCTGATTATGTAGTAGATGCACCCAATAATCTGGAGAGAATGATTGAGTTTAGTGAACTGATTACTAAGGAAATGGCACATTGCCGTGTTGACTGGTATGAAATTGGTAATACTTTATATTTCAGTGAAATTACTTTCTATGATTCTAGTGGCTTTGACCGAATGGATCGCGATGAGGATGAACTGATGTTAGGAACTTGGATTAATATTGATAAATTTAAAAAATAAGGTAATTATGTTTGAAATTTTTGAAAAGAAGGAATCGCAGGTGCGTTCCTATTGCAGGCATTTCCCTGTTTTATTGGATAAGGCAATCAATGCAGAGTTATTTGATGCTGAGGGCAAGAGATATCTTGATTTCTTGGCTGGTGCAGGTGCCATCAATTACGGACATAATAATCCGTATATTAAGCAGGCAATCCTTGACTATTTGTCAATGGACAACATCTTGCATGCACTGGATATGTTTACCGTGGCTAAACAAAACTTCCTTAAGGCCTTTGATGATATTATCCTGAAGCCCAAAGGACTAGACTATAAAGTGATGTGCTGTGGATCTACCGGAACAAATGCTGTAGAGGCAGCATTGAAACTTGCCAGAAAAAACACAAAGCGACAACATGTGATAGCTTTCCATGGTGCTTTTCATGGTATGACTACCGGCGCATTAGCTTGTACGGGTGAAAGATTTGCAAGAGAAGGTGCAGGAATCGCCTTGAATAATGTCACTTTTGCTCCCTATAGCCATCAGTTTGGTGGATGGGAAAAGTCTTTGGACTATTTGAATTATCTTCTGGAAGATGATCATTCTGGTGTTCCTATGCCTGCAGCGATTATTTTGGAAACCGTTCAGGCAGAAGGCGGCATCAATGTCGCAGATGTGGAATGGTTGAAGGGTGTTCGGAATATCTGCGATAAACATGGGATTTTGATGATTGTTGATGACATCCAAGTAGGTAACTGTCGCAGTGGTCATTTCTTCTCATTCGAACGTGCAGGGATTGTTCCAGATCTTGTAACCCTATCGAAATCAATAAGTGGTTTGGGTATGCCTATGTCTTTGTTGCTTATGAAGCCTGAATATGACATTTTTGGCCCTGCAGAGCATAATGGAACCTGGCGCGGTAATCAATTGGCATTTATTGGAGCAAAAGCTGGTTTCGAGTATTATCGTGATCATAAAATGGAAGAGATGGTTGCAGAAAAGGAAGCAATCATTAAGGATTTCATGGAGAAAGAGATTCTACCAATTGATGAGCGCCTGAGTGTAAGGGGTATCGGCATGATATGGGGAATAGACTTTTCAAAGATAGATCCAAATCTCGCCAAGGATGCTATGCATGCATGTCTGGATCGTGGTATGATTATTGAACGAGCTGGCAGCTTTGACTGTGTACTTAAATTATTACCACCTTTGACGATTCCAATAGAGCAACTGAAAGAGGGGCTGGCAATTATTAAGGAATCTGTGAAAGCAGTCCTTTCAAAATAGAAAGTATGACCATTTCTGTATTATTATCTGTTTATAACGCTGAGAAGGGAAAGAACCTAGAAAGGGCATTGCAGAGCGTATGGGATGACCAGACACTAAAACCCAGCCAGATTGTGCTGGTAGAAGACGGGCCTCTTCCTGATTCTCTTGAAGAGATAGTTCAAAGTTTCAAGTTCAAAGTTGAAAGTGAAGGTAATTCAATATTTACGGTCGTTAAGCTGCCGGAGAATGGAGGATTGACGAAGGCATTAAATGAAGGGCTGAAGTATGTGACAGGAGATTTGATTGCACGCATGGATAGTGATGATATTTCTGAGTCACATCGTTTTGAACGGCAAGTGGCCTTTCTGGAGTCTCATCCGGATGTGGATATCATTAGTGGATCTCTTCAAGAATTTGATGCTGAACATGAATGCCTGAATGTGCGTCATTATCCACAGACTCACGAAGAGTGTGTGAAGTTTATTGTGAAGGCCTGTCCATTGGCTCATCCCTCGGTAATGATGAGGAAGAGAATCTTTGATGAAGGACTAAAGTATGATGAACGCTATAGGATGAGTCAGGATATTAAACTTTGGTATGATGCTGTATTGGCAGGTTATCGCTTGGGTAATATTCCGGAGGTGACGCTATTCTTTCGCCGAGAAGGAGACGTATTCCGTCGCCGTAGTCGAGCTAAGGCATGGAATGAATTTAAAATTTATATGAATGGCATCTACCGTTTAAAAGGATTGTTTACGTTGGCGTATCGGTATCCTATTGCTCGCTATATCTTTAGAAACCTTCCTCCTTCGTTGGTAAAAAGAATCTATGGAAGTAGTTTAAGAAATAATGTATTAAAAGTAAACGCATGAATAAATTCCTTAAGTGTCTTACCGTCCCTTTTTATGGTTGTAGTAAAATTTTGAGTCGATTAGCTCCGCTTATAAAAGACGATGAGCTGTATGTGAAACTTGATTATTTCTTTGCATTCAAGCATAAGCTAAATCTGAATAATCCTCAAACATTTAATGAAAAGCTTCAATGGCTGAAACTATATGACCGCAATCCGGCCTACACGAAGATGGTAGATAAGTATGCAGTAAAAGAGTACGTAGGCAATCTTATAGGCTTTGAATATATTATTCCAACAATAGGTGTATGGGAGCGATTTGATGATATAGATTTTGGTGTGTTACCGAATAAATTTGTAATAAAGTGTACTCATGATTCAGGAGGACTTGTCATTTGCAAAGATAAGCAGAATTTTAATATAGAAAAGGCAAAAAAGAAAATAGTGAAATGTTTGAGAAGAAATTATTATATTGGGACACGTGAATTTCCATATAAGGACATTACCCCCCGCATACTTGCAGAGGCGTATATGGAAGACATTTCAACAAAATCTTTAGTCGATTATAAAGTGTTGTGCTTTAATGGGAAAGCAAAACTTATTGAGCTGTATTTAGGAAGATATTCTAATAAACTGACACTTGATTTTTATGACACAAATTGGGTGAAAACGACATTGTCTCAGGGTACATTTGGACCGAATTCTGATATGAATTATCCTAGGCCTGTTAACCTTGAGAAAATGATAGAATTCAGTGAAATGATAGCGAAAGATATGGCTCATTGCCGGGTAGATTGGTATGAGATTAATGGACGCCTATATTTTGGTGAAATAACGTTCTACGATGGGAGTGGGTTATCGCCATTTGATGATATTAATGATGAGTTGCTGTTGGGAAGTTGGATTGATCTGAATCGAGCATATAGTCAAAGAACTTAATGAAATATTTCTCAGTTGTTATTTCAATCTATGAGAAGAATGATGGCCAGCAATTGCGTGTGTCATTAGATAGCTTACTGCAACAAACTTTGTTGCCAAATGAGGTTCTCGTGGTATCTGATGGACCTGTTTCTTGGGAGTTGGAACAGGTTGTTGAAGATTTTGAGGTGAATGTTGAGAGCCATAACTTACCAATAAAGGTTAACTATCTGAAATATGAGCAAAACGAAGGGCTTGGCGAGGCAATGCGAAAGGCGGCCTTGGTTGCAAAAGGCGATTATATTGCTCGAATGGATGCAGATGACATTTGTCTGCCAGATAGATTCGAAAAGCAGATGAAATGCTTCGAAGAAGATGCACAATTGAGTATCGTTGGAGGGCAGATATCAGAATTTGATGGAGATGTTCATCATATAACAGGCAGACGTGTCGTGCCAAGAGAGCATGAAGAGATTGCAAATTTCATGCGTTCGCGTAATGCAATGAATCACATGACTGTCATTATCAAGAAGAAAGACCTGCTAGAGGCTGGTAATTATCAGCCATTCTATTTGTTGGAAGATCATTATTTATGGGTTAGAATGCTACAACATGGTTGCATGTTTTAAATATTGCATATGAACAAGAACGAAACATTCCTACAATTGCTAAAGGCTGGTTTATGGGGAAAATCATTAGACGTGTCAAGGTTCTCGGCTGAGATTGACTGGGATGGAGTGTACCAATTGGCACAGGAGCAAACGGTGATGGGCTTCGTGACAGAGGGAATCTCGCAGCTTCCGAGGGAGAAACAAGGAAGGCGGCAACTGATGTTGCAGTTCTATAAACAGACAGCAGAGATTGAAGACGAAAATAGGAAGATGAATGCATTTGTTCCCTATTTGATTTCACAAATGGAGAGAATGGGTGTTCAGGCAGTGCTTTTGAAAGGCCAGGGAGTTGC
>CACYBS010000249.1 GCA_902772725.1 Erysipelothrix rhusiopathiae | reverse complement strand
TTATGGTGGCATTTCGATTATGTGAAGTGATTTGTGTAATCATATTGGCTATTCTTCAATCTTTGTTAAAAGGAATACTTCGCTTTATTACAGGAGCTTTTAAAGCTGAGGATGATGAATTTACCGGAATATAACATTAAAGGAAGCCTGATGGCTTCCTTTGTGGTTATTCGGTTAGTGAGAATTTGTATTTTCCTTTGCCGGCACCTTGAATGGCTGCAATAATTTGTAATTGGTCATGCATTCTTTTCAGGTATGCGGTTGCGGTTACCTCGGAACAGTTCAGCACTTGGACTACTCTTTCATTGCCGAAGACTTCGGATGGTAATTCTTCATATATTTTTAACATATTTCTTTTTACCGTTTGAGAGTATTTAGAATTCAATATTTTTTGTTTGATGTTTTCGGTGTCTACCTCCGGCCGGGGATTTTGCCCACGATCATTCTCATATTTGATTTGATAGTATTCCTGATTCACAGGTATTACTACGGAAGTCACATTATCATTTGAATCGAATAATTTGTAATAAAGCTGAGGGGAACCGTTTTCCTGCATTGCTCTTTTTGCTTCACCGATTCCTGTTCCGAATGATTCGATGATTCCCAGTGCTTTGAACATATCTCTGATTTCCGGATTTTCTGTATCGCGTTCATTAAAAAAGGATCTTTCGTTCAAATCATTGATTTTAAGCGGTGGCAGTGGCTTATTATAATTCACGATATTCAACTGACTTCTGGAAATATAAATTTGAATCGGTTTTTGATTTTCGTAATTATTGTGAACAATCGCATTAGCCAACAGTTCTTCTACAGCCGTAAATGGGAAATTTATAATTCTCCTGTTTTCTGATTTACCTTCTTCCCGTAAAACAAGTTCATTCAGATAATTATCGTTAATGTAATTTATGATGGCTTCATATTGTTTCCAAATCGGACCTCTAAATGTTTTGGATTCCATTGTTTTTTTAGTATTAAACATATCAATGATCAATTCAGTATACGCATAAGGAATAAATTGTTCCGGATGCTGTGCAAACATGAGTACCGCAAAGTTTTTGACACGAGAGTGGGTCGGATCATTTTTATCGCTCAGACCTAATGTTTTAGCGGCTTCATTTTTTGTGAGAGTATCATTGATTTTGCGCCTGCTGGTAGAGAATAAATATTCTTGTATTAAATCCATGCTTAAATCATTGATTGTTGCTTCAGTTGTTGAAATCGAGGTGTAGTGATAATTGGCAAATTTACGGAGAAGATCGTATTCTTCATCAACACGAGCTAATCGTGTGTCGGATTCTATTCGGATGTATCTGCCGGCTTTAAGCTTTACCTTCTTATTTTTTTCTGCTCTTTCTGAAACCATGAACGGTCCTCCGGTCTGTCGTTGAACAATCAAAACAAGATAATCAATTCCTTCCAAGTTATTTGATAATATTTCAAATTTCACGTTGGGGTAAAGAAAGGGTTTTAACGAGTTGAGAGTGTTTTTACACTTTTCTAAATGACCGCTTGTGATTCCTTTGATTGGTAGAACAGGAATTGCCTTATTCTCGGAACTGTTTTCTTCTTCGATACCTATAAACAAATATTGGATGTCATTATCGTAATAATTGTTTCCGTAAGCACAAATCGTTTTCAGGATTTTGTCCAGCTGCTGTTCAGATGCTTTGTATTCAATATACGAACATTCCGGTACTCTTCTTTTTAAAATATCATTGGCTTGTTCTTTTATACGTGTATAATCCACTGTTATTCCTCCAATCTATATATTTTGTGTATCAATCCAAAGGTATAGTAACCCAATCCAAAGATTTTCGCAATGAATCCAAAGATATTTTTAGTAAATATAATCAATGATTTCAATTTCTAATGCCTGAAAAGAAACTGGCAAATATGAGCGATGTGTCGTATAATCATTGACAAGGTATACCTCTTTTCTAGTCAATCAGAGTATATCGGGGAACGTCGAGGGTTCGATTCTCGGTGCGTTCTTTTTTTATTGATTCCAATCCATAGTTTTTACTTGTCAATCCAAAGATTTTCATATTGAATCCAAAGATATTTCCTGAATGTCTTCATGAAAACAAGTATTATATTAAATTTTCTACCGATTTTTTGGGTATATATACTGTTCCACAGGTAAGGTATGATCTATATGCAAAATGAAGGAGGGATTTCATGAAATTCAACGAAAAAGACAACATTGTGATTTATTGGATTATGGTGGCATTTCGATTATGTGAAGTGATTTGTGTAATCATATTGGCTATTCTTCAATCTTTGTTAAAAGGAATACTTCGCTTTA
>CACYBS010000248.1 GCA_902772725.1 Erysipelothrix rhusiopathiae | reverse complement strand
CGGTAAAGGAGCATACAGCGGATATCTGTTTGAAAAAGGATACGATATTACAGCGGTGGAATTAGTTAAACACAACATGCGTACCCTTCAGGTGCGGTATCCCGATATTCCGGTTTACTTAGGCAATGCGACAGATTTATCCTTTCTAAAGGATGAAACATTCGATGTCATCTTATTGTTTGGACCAATGTATCACCTGATCTCAAAAGAAGATAAGCTAAAAGCTTTACAACAGGCTAAAGCACATCTAAAAAAAGATGGAAAGATCATGATCAGTTACTGCATGAATGAATATGCCGTATTGACCCATGGTTTTAAAGAAGGCTTTATCAAACAGTCTCTGGATTTTTTAGATGATGACTTTCATATTCAATCGAAACCGGATGATTTATACAGCTATGTACGACTAGAAGATATTAATGAATTGATGGAAAAAGCCGGATTAAAGCGTTATAAGATCCTTTCGCAGGATGGACCGGCTGAATACTATAAAAAAGAAATCAATCAAATGGATGATGAGTCTTTTGAGCTTTTCTTGAAGTATCATCTTGCGACCTGTGAAAGAGAAGAATTATTGGGAGCTGGACGTCATATTTTAGATATATTGTGTTTATAAATCATGTATAATAAAAACAAGAAAAAAGGAGTAATAC
Source organism: Erysipelothrix rhusiopathiae (assembly GCA_902772725.1). Lineage (GTDB taxonomy): Bacteria > Bacillota_I > Bacilli_A > Erysipelotrichales > Erysipelotrichaceae > RUG11795. The sequence goes on along the minus strand of CACYBS010000248.1, from coordinate 1,983 downwards.
TATGAGTTTCCCAAAAGATTTTTTATGGGGTGGCGCAACAGCAGCTAACCAATATGAAGGTGGATATGCGGAAGGCGGAAGAGGCCTTGCGGTATCCGATTTGATTACCAATGGTACAAAAGATGAACCACGCCGTATTTACTATGTGAATGCGGATGGAAGTGAAGGCGTTATGCGTATGTCCGATTGCCTGCCGGAAGGCGCTACGGCAATCATGAAAGATGGTATTTACTATCCAAGCCATAACGCGACAGATTTCTATCATCATTGGAAAGAGGACATTGCCTTATTTGCGGAAATGGGATTTAAAACAGTTCGTTTCTCCATCGCATGGACAAGAATTTTCCCAAATGGGGATGATGAAACTCCAAATGAAGAAGGTTTGAAGTTCTATGAAGATGTAATTGATGAAATGTTGAAATATAATATCGAACCATTAATTACAATCCTTCACTTTGATATGCCTTTACATTTAGCCCAGGCTTACGGCGGATTGGAAAACCGTAAACTGATCGACTTCTTTGTGAAGTATGCCAAGACGGTATTAACACGTTATAAAGACAAAGTTAAATATTGGCTGACTGTTAATGAAATCAATATCTTAAGCGGATATTGGACATTAGGCTTAACAACCAGCGAAAAACAGGGTGCAGTAGAAGGCCATCCGATGGAAATGCAGAAAGCCGATGTTGCCAAGAAATTCCAGGCAATCCATCATTTATTAGTAGCTTCTGCCCTTATCAACAAAGCAGCACATGAAATTAATCCAAATTTCCAGATGGGTATCATGTTGGCACTTAGCGGAATCTATCCGGCAACCTGCCATCCGGATGATGTGATGGGCGCTGTCATCTTCAGAAGAAGAGCGTTGATGTTCTCCGATGTTGCGATGCGCGGTCATTATCCTGGCTTTGCACCATCCATTTGGAAAGAATTTGATGCCGATATCAAGATGGAACCGGGCGATGAAGAAATTCTTGCGAAGTATCCTTCTGATTTCATGTCTTTCTCTTACTACCGTACAACTGTTTATAGCCGCAACGGTAAGATCACGACTACAACCGGTGGACAGCAGGGTGATTCCAATCCTTACTTAGAAGAAACACCTTGGGGCTGGCCAATCGATCCAAGCGGACTTCGTTATGTATTGAACGAATTATGGGAACGTTATCAGAAACCGTTATTCATCGTTGAAAACGGTATGGGTAACCTTGATACTGTAGAAGCCGATGGATCCATTAATGATGATTACCGTATCAACTACTTAAGAGACCATGTGAAAGCGATTAAGAAAGCCATTGAAATTGATGGTATCCCGGTAATGGGTTATACTTGGTGGGGACAGATTGATGTTGTATCTGCAGGTACCGGTGAAATGCGTAAGCGTTATGGCTTTATCTATGTTGATATGGATGATGCCGGACACGGTACTTTAAAGAGAACCAAGAAAAAATCCTTCTATTACTATCAGAAAGTCATCAAATCCAACGGAGAGGATTTAGACTAAAAGAAAAGCCGAAAAATCGGCTTTTTTTAATACTTATTATCATGTATTAACCTTGATGAAGTGCCTTTTCCATATGCTCTTTAAATCTGGATGCGATTGGTGAAAAGATTTGATACTTTTTCCAGACTAAGAACATTTTGTTCTCTAAAGGCGGATATAAGGGCCTGGATATAAGTAATCCGGAGTCGGTATTCATTATTTTGTCAAAGGTTAAAAGATAACCTAAGCCTTCCATCGCAAAGATACCTCCATTATAAGATAAACGGAATGATCCTTCTAACTTGTAGGATTCAAAGTATTTACCTGCCCATGCAGGAATATCGTTTTGCCAGCTCTGTTCTGAACAGAATAAAGGAAGGCCGACTAAATCCTTAGGCTCGATATATTCTTCACCCGAAAGGGGATCGTCTGCCGGCATCACAAGTACCCAGCTATCTTTAACGGGAAGCTCCATAAAATCATAGATGGCAGGATCG
>CACYBS010000247.1 GCA_902772725.1 Erysipelothrix rhusiopathiae | reverse complement strand
TAGTTTTATTTTCATACTCACTTAAAAGTATTTTGTTAAACATATCTCTTATTTCTATTGTAGCGTTAAAAATCACTTTCTTCATGTTAATATAATGCATATTGTTAACAACCAAGGCTGAACTGCGTAAAGTATCTAATTGTTCAAGAAATCTTTTTTTATTTTCCTCTTGAGACTTTTTATGTGTTTTCAATTTTATTTGAGATTCAATTAATTCATCGAGGTTTAAATATATGTTTCCTAGATGTGGATCATATTCTTTCGCAATTTTAAATTGATGAGTAACTCGATTCCGGTAATCGCATATAAATCGATACCAATTATTTGAGAAATAATAATTATCAGATATCTTTTTACAATCGCCTTTAAGGTTATTGATATAGTCTTTAAAAATGTAGACGGCGTTTAGATAATTCAGCAAATATTTAGTAATTGTAATAAATTCTGAATTGTTTTTACAATTACTCTGAAGATAATCATTTGCATCTTCTATGATAATTGAATGTAATTCCATGGTAAAAGTAAAACGATCAAGAATATCTAATTGGCGGTTAAACTTTTGAATATCCTTTTCTGTATAATATTCTTCTGGGCAAATTACTTGAACCAAGGTTTCTTTAGTTGGATAAAAGTATTTTTCATACATGATATAATTCCTCTGTCTTGATAAATGTTGAACTACCTTAAGAAGATGGATAGATTCTCGGCATTTTGATTCTGTTATTAATTATTCCATAAAACAAAATGGAGGTAAACAGGAGATATAAGTAGAGATTAGATGGATTGTTAGCGCCAGTCGACTTTGACCATTCCGCGCCAATTTAAAATGACCAAAATGAGCCAATTAAAATTGACCAACGCAACAATTTACACTAAATGTTATTGAATCGTTTTATCTGTTCCAGCTTCAAGTGAGATTGTTTCTGTCTTTCTACCGCGATAGCTTTCTCCCTTGATCATGAACACTGTAGAATCGTCAAAGAATCGATCCAGGGCACAGAGCAGCGAATCCTGTTCGATAAAGTATTTGCCCCATGTGCTTGGAATTTTGTTGCTCGTAAAGATCATGCACTTAGGACCTTCTTTGTTTGATCTTCTATCAATGATATCGAAGAAGATCTGTGTATTGACTTCATCGAATACACATCTTCCCACTTCATCAATGATAAGACATGACGGCTTTACAAGCCCATTTGTTACTGATGCCACTTTGCCATATTTTCTCGCATTTGTGAGCTTTTGGTTTAGTTCTGTTGCCTTTAGGAAATATGACTTCATTCCCTTCTCACATACCATTCTGCCAAACGCCATTGCCAGATGTGTTTTTCCAATACCCTGGGGTCCGATAAAGGCCAGATTCTTTCTGGCATACAGAGGGGCAAGGGTAACGATATTCTTCAAGGATTCCACATCTTTTCCATGGATACGGCTGAAATCAAAGTTTTCAAATGTTTTCGGTTCTTTTCTTGGCAGTCTGCTGAACTTAAGGCATCCCTCTACTACGACATCATTGTGCTTCTGGCTGAGATAATGGAATACTGTATTAATATCCTTGATGCTCTGTTCACACATGCCTTCTTTCTGCACGAGCGTAGCTATTTCTGCTGAAGGCAGGTCAATACCCAGTTCCTTTGTATAAAGAGCTATCTGATCAAATATTGACTCAGTCATCCCACTTCACCGCCTTCGCAAAATTAAACTTTTCAAATGCAGAGGAAGGATCCGGTTCTTCCAGCTGCTGTACGGTGGTCCTTACCGGAACGCTTGGATGCTCCTCTGGCTGTATCACGGCATACTGGTCCCTGCAGAAACTGTCCTTACGGCTCCAGGTTACATTATGCTGCACCAGTTCCTGTGTCAGTTCATCGTCGTAAATATAGATCGTATAGGCATCCCTTCTTATCCGGCAGAACCTTTTCGTATACCAGTACGGGACTCCAAATCTTCTGCCTTCATAGTTGACGAAGCCGTCATAACTGCTTCTTCTCATAGGCCATAGATACTTCATCACGTCGTGATTCATTGTCAGAACAGCTGTTTGGTTACTGCATTCCTCCAAATGCTTGTCATGCGGTACACAGTCAACTGCCTTATGATATTTCCCATTCTGCTTGTTACACCATCTCAGGGCCTCGTAGTTAAGATCAGTTATATTGCCGAATATACGATCGGCTAGAAAATTTTCTTTGACGAATCTTACAAGGCGTTCTACTTTTCCTTTAGTAAAAGGATGAGCGACTTTGCACAGCTTGGTCTTAAAACCAATGACATTCATGAATTCTTCATAATCTTTATTCCAGATAGGATCGCCATCTGGCCCGCGCCCTGTCACAACGCTTTTCATGTTGTCCGTCAGAACGGTTTTAGGAATTCCCATATAAATGAAGGCATGGATCATTCCTATAAAAAGATGCTCCTGCTTGGCATCGGGAAAAAATTCTATATATCGTTCTCCGCAGTGATGACAGATCATCGCAAAGCAGGCGGCACGGTATGTACTGCTGCCATCCGGTTTAGTAACTTTCACAAAGCCCCAGTCCATCTGATATGATTCACCGGGACCGGTCTGATAACGGCGGCCACGATTACCCTGTGGGCTGATTGTCTGTCTTTGCGCAGGGACTAGATTTTCATGAGCGGCAATGTAATATTTGAGCGTGCTTTTACTGCCGGAGTATCCTAATTCCTTGATACGGTCATAAATTACTTCAGAATTCGTAACACTTTTTCTGAGGTAATCATCAATTACACCGGTATATCCGGTCAGCACAGTGTTGTTAGCCTTACGGCCTGTATTACCGTGAGGCATGACTATAAAGTTATTTTTCTTAAGACGTCTGAGTACGTGTCTGGGCAGATTTATACGTCTTCCCAGCTCTGCGAGATTGATATGATCAATATCAAATTTATCCCCGTATTCAGCTTTCATTTCTTCAATGGCCTGTGTTACCATATCTTGTAGGCCATTATCATCTCTATTTGTTTTCATTATCCTCCTTTTAAATTGTTGCGTTTGGTCACCAACAATTCTAGAAGGTTTGAAACAATTATGTAATAGTGGCCGTTTTAATTTGGCTGAATTTGGTCAAAATAGTTTGGCGCTTAGTGGCTAAATTAGCCTGGCGCTAACAGGATTTAAAATCATTAATTCTCATTAAGCTTTCATAAAATATAAAAAATGATATATACTAGATAAAAGAAAGTAATTCATGATACATTACTTTCTTTTTTAATAAATAGAACACGGAGGTAACTGCCATGGCTATGGACAAATCAGAACTGAACTATGGAGACTGGGTATCATGTAACGGAAAGATCATGTTTGTCTACGATATAAATGAAGATGATCCCAATACTGTAGGACTCATATTAAAAGATTCAAAGAAATACTATGATAAATCCGGATATACCTTCTATGAAGCCACGTATTATCCGGTAACCGATATAGAGGTATTACCTAAAAAAGAAATCGATGAAGATACTCTGTTAAGTTATTTCCGTTTAGAGGTAACTCCATGGGAGCTTGCTGAAAGAGGACAGTATCCTATATCCAAAGTAAATCCATTCATCTTAACAGATGATGATTTAAATGCTATATCGTATAACGTTTATGGGGTTGATGCGATGTCTTTGGATGCATGGATGTTTCAATTTATAAACTTTAAACCATTTAACACTAAAAAAGAAGAAACCGTAGGTTTATCATTACAGCTTACTTTGGCAATCCTTCAACAGAACATGGCACCCTTTGATGTAGAAGAAGATGACCGTCATCAATTGGTTGAAATCATTGATGTATATCTAAGAAATAAAGGTGTACCATTTAACGAAATGAATATTTATCCCCGTATTAAGAAACAAATTGTGATGGGTATGGAAGCCTTACCGGCAAATGAAATCACCAAAGATGAAAGAAAAGGATATGTTAGGTTTCTGGAAGACTTATATTGAAGTGATGATATCGACTGCATCCGTCATTATGCCTACGCCTACTATAG
>CACYBS010000246.1 GCA_902772725.1 Erysipelothrix rhusiopathiae | reverse complement strand
GCATTTATCAATTTCTTAATTGTTTTCATATTAATGTATCTCCTTAGAACTATCTGTTCTTTTAACACGCACATCTTAACAAAGGCTTTATCACAAAACTGTCACATGTCATCTAAAATTGAGATGAAAAAAGGCAGCCTCACTTGAGACTGCACTTTGATCGATTAGCTATCTTTTCTTTTTAATACAGCTAATGCACTGGCTGCTACAGCAGCAATTCCACCTAAGCCAAGATACATCATCATGTTGTTTTCAACACCGGTATTGACTTTCTTATCGGCTTCCCATACTGCATACAGCTTTAAATCAGAATTTAATGTCAATGTCTGGTTTACACCGTACATTGCCTTAGTGGCCTTGGCATCTGTTGACCATCCCATAAATTTAAATCCATTTTTTACCGGAATTAATGTCGGGATTGTTACAGTTCCATCTGCATTTGTCGCAATGGATGTCGGTCCGCCAACACCGCCGTTAGCATCAAAGTATAAGTTTACATGTACTTCCGGCTTTACCTGCTGCCATACAGCATATAATTTCATATCACTTTCAATAGTGAAGGAATCACCCGGCTGATGTACAACGTTAACGGATTCCGGATCAGCTGCCCAACCGATGAAGTTAAAGCCATCTTTAACCGGCTTTTCATCCGGTAATACTACATTTCCGTTTTCATCAGAAGTAACACTATGGATTGACATGCTTCCACCGTGCGGATCTAACATAAGCTGATAAGTCACTGTCGGAGCAAATGTTTCCCATACAGCATACAATTTCATGTCATTGTCTAATGTAATGGAATCACCCGGCTGATATACTACATTTCCGGATTCCGGATCTGTTGCCCAGCCGATGAAATTAGCTCCAAATTTAATTGGCTTTTCATCCGGCAGTACTACATTTCCGTTTTCATCACTGTCGGCATGATCATAGCTCATAGATCCACCGTGTGCATCAAACATTACCTGGAAGCTGACTGCTGCTTCATTGGCAGCCGGTTCATTTGTTTCTGCTTCATTGGCAGCAGGTTCGTTTGTTTCTTCAACTACCTTTACTTCAGCTGGCTGCCATATAGCATATAGAGTTGCGTTATGACTTAACAGGTAAGTCTCACCGCCATGCAGTAAACCGCCGTTTGGATCTGCATTCGGATCTTCTGACCATCCCATAAACACAAATCCGTTTCTTTTCGGCTGATTTGCACTGATTGTTACGATTGCCTCTGCTTGGGCACTCTGTGCTTTTGGAGCAGCACTTCCTCCGTTGGCATTGTAAGCCAATACCATTTTTGAAACGTTTGCAGTTTCTACGGTCGGTTGTTCAACCGATTCTTCGGCAAATACCATATAGGCAGGTGCCATAAATATAGAGCTTGCGATTGCGGCAGCAGATACTGCCTTTAAAGCTTTTAATGTTTTCATCTTTCATACCTCCCCGAACGTTTCCGTTCTCGTTTGTACGGGCATATACTATCACTCCAAATATCACACTAATGTCACACAATGAAAAAAAATGTTCTTTTGTTTCTTTTTGTGCTTTTTCATAGTTTTTTGACAGGATTGTTCCAAACTAAAATGCCCGCAAAATGCGGGCATGCTTATTTTTTCATCATCTGGACTCTTTGATTTAGAATTTCTGCTTCTTTGCGATAATACCGCATGAACCCATACCATATTAAGAATGCCACTATAAATGCTCCTAATAATACAAGTATACCTTTACTTTTGGATAGTCCTTTCATCCAGCCAACCGCATAGGCAGTAATTGTATATACACCCAAGCCGATTGACATATGAATAACTGTCTGGATGGGTCTAGGCAGGTTATCATTATTATAAATGATCGATGGAACCCCAAATCCAAGTCCGATAACTACACAGCCAATAACCATTTTGGTAAAAGAATAATCACTCAATTCAAAATGACCTCCATAGCTTACATCATAAACAATTCCGACAATGCAGAATATTGTCATCGCAACACCGATACTGATTAATACACTGTTTATTAAATCCTTTATTGTTTTTTTCATTTAACTCACCTCCTATAATCCCAGATATTTTTTAAATTCCGGAAGATATTTTCTTGAAACATAATCCTTAGACCCATTTTTCATTTTTAGTAACATCGTTCCGGCAAAGCCCGGTTCGATACTATCCATATAGGAAAGATTTATCAGCGTAGATTTAGAAATCTGCATAAATTGTTTTCCCAGCAGACCGGCTAATTCATACAATCTCCGGCGGGAGCGATATTTTTCTTTTGCCCCATAGATTATCGTATCCTTATCCTCAATTCGAATCATGTATATATCTTTAGGCTGCAGTATCACGATATTTGTCTCATTTTGATAAGCGGTAACTAAGGTATCCTCCAGACCAACGGCATCCATAATGCGCTGAATCGAATCAGTCATCCGATTGGTGTAAATCACCGCATAAGGTTCTTTATATTTATCAGAGAGCTCAACTGTCACTTTCATAAGAATTACCTCTTCCTTCTTTCAGTCACATCATACATGAAATCTAAAATTGTGTATCGCATATCCACCTAAGTGGCAGAAAACGCAGGGTAAAATACAAAAAGCAGCATCCTAAAATGCTGCTGACGTATAAGATCGTCATCTATGCAGTCACCGCTGTTTCAAGCGAATGCTGTAAAGATGTGTTCTTTAGTATCTTGGGCCGATTGGATACTCACATCCACCCAAGTTTTCGGACCATGTACCGCCGGTTGCTTCACATTCATCCTTGTCGGTACAGATTGGTTCATCATACTTTCCTACAATCTTGAAATCGCTCTTGGTATGAGCCGGTGTATTCGTTAAGGCAAATACAGCAGATCCTTCAGATAAAATCAAAGTAACTGCCATCGCTGCTAAAAAAATTGATTTATTCACTATTTTCTTCATTTTGTGTTCTCCTCGTTTTTACGGGTTTATCTTAATATTCGTTTCGTCACACAAATGTCACACACAAAAAGCAGTACCTTACGTACTGCTCTTTGGTCGCAACAAACGACGTATTTAACCCCTTCTTGCGCTATCTTCTATTTTAATATCTTGGGCCGATCGGATATTCACATCCGCCCAAATTTTCTGACCATGTTCCGCCGGTTGCTTCACATTCATCCTTGTCGGTACAGATTGGTTCATCATATTTTCCTACAATCTGGAAATCTCTCTTGGCATGGATAAGAGCATTTGTCTGTGCAAATACTGTAGATCCAGTCGATAAGATAAGTGCTGCTACTGTAGCAGATCCAAAAACAATTTTATTTAATCTAGAATTCATTGTTGTATCTCCTCTAATTTTTATTACGTGCCTATCTTAACAAAGGTTTTGTCACACAAATGTCACACATAAAAAAGATGTCTTGCGACATCTTTAAACTCTTGATCCTCCGATTGGATATTCACATCCACCTAACGCTTCTGACCAGGTACCACCGTTTTTAACACACTCTTCCGGATCGGTTGTGATTGGTGTTAAATCATCAACAGGTGCTGTTTCTTCCTTTTTGGTTTCCTCTTTTTTCGTTTCTTCATCTGTTGTTTCAGTTTCTTCCGGTTCTTCTTCCTCCTGGTCCGGGCTGATAATTGCCTGATTAATAGTTTCCATATCCTGAGATTTGCCCAAAAGGAAATTAAACTCCTTATCAAATTCTAAAGTAATACCGCAATTATCATTTGTAAGCTCACCCGGTTTAAAGCAGACAATGTACGTATTTGTAGTCATGTAGAAAGAAATATCTTTCATTGCCTTAGATTGAATATCACCGGTGTATTCCATCATCAAATCTTCTGTAACATATTTCTTTGCGGCTTCCTCAATTGCTGTTTTTAACTCAGCTTCCGGTATTTTAGAAACTGCACTTAATGTCAGCTGTCTACCTGTTAATAAATCAAAGGTCAATCCATATTCATAGGATTCCTGTACCTCCGGTAAAGATTTCTTCACCAGATAGCGCAAAGATAAAATACCGTCACCGTTTTTTGAAGGACGGGATGTTACGACATCCGATGCCTCCGCCATGCCGTAAAGCGGCATAGAAGAAAGAACGCTTTCAACGTCTGTGAGCTGTTTCTGATACGCTTCAAGATCACTTTCTAAAACCTTATTAATCGATTTAGCTACATCTTGATCATCTTCAATCACCGGCAATACATAATACATTTCTACTGTCGGGTCTTCGCTGAATTCTTTTTTATCAAAACTGGTTTTTACTGAACTTAAAACGGTTTTCTTTTCTTCTACTGTTTCCTGCACTTCTTCAACCGGCTCTTCTTTTTTAGAACAACCTACTAATAAAGAAGCACACATCATACATGTGAACATACCTTTTAATAACTTCATAATTTCACCCCATTCACTCTTATTATCATAAAATACAAAGATTAGTCAACCAATATTCTGAATATGATATGATGTTACCGTTACCACGAAAGGATTTTATTATGCAAAAAATCGGTGTTATCGGCGGTGGACCTGCCGGAATGATGGCTGCTTACAGAGCGGCTTTCCATGGAAATAAAGTGACTTTATTTGAAAAAAACAAACAATTGGGAAAGAAATTGTTGATTACGGGAAACGGTCGATGCAATGTGACCAACAACTGTGATATGGATTCCTTTCTCAGGCATGTGAACTCAAATTCCAAATTTTTATATCGTGCTTTGTCTTCTTTTTCCTCTCAGGATATGATGAAGCTGCTACTCCAAAACCAATGTCCTGTCAAAGAAGAAGATAACGGAAGGATCTTTCCCACATCCGATGCTTCAATCACTGTATTAGAGGCAATGGCTTCCCTATTATACAAAAACGGAGTAGATATCCATTGTAACGAAACAGTTATTTCATTGATGATAGAAGACAATATCTGCAAAGGATTAATTACCGAAAAAGATACGTATACCTTTGATACCGTGATTATCTGCACCGGAGGACTCTGCTATCCGACAACCGGCTCCACCGGAGACGGGTTTAAATGGTGTAAAGAAGTTGGGATTAAGATTACTCCTTTATACCCTGCCCTTACCTCTTTTGAAACAAATGATGAAGATATTACTTCTTTACAGGGATTATCTTTACACGATGTGAGCATTCAATGCACCAGCGGAAAAAAGAAATATAAATCCAGAGGGGATATGATTTTTACCCATTATGGAATCAGCGGTCCTGCTGTGATCAATCTATCCAATCTCATGGATCGTAAACAGGATTGGACAATTCATATTGATGCCCTGCCGGACACGGATGCATCAAAGTTCGAAAAGATGATGCTGGAAAAATTTCAGGAGACACCCAACCGTAAAATATCCGGTATCTTAACTGCTTTCTTACCAAAGCGTTTAAGTGCATCCCTCTTAAAAAAATGTAACATCAATCCGGATACACCGGCCCATTCCATCACAAAGGAAAATCGAAAGGCGCTTGTTGAAGCCGCAAAAAATATTTCTTTTCCCATCACGGGATATCGCGGCTTTAACGAAGCTATGATTACGCAGGGTGGTGTTGATATCCGTCAAGTTAACCCTGCCACCATGGAATTGAAATCAATCCAGGGTTTAAAAGCAGCCGGTGAATTATTGGATGTCAATGCACAAACCGGAGGATATAACCTGCAGATCGCATGGTCTACCGGCTATTTAGCAGGGGATACAATTTCTTCCCAATCTAATGAATAATCCACACCCACATTGGTCCATTCAACATTCTGCAAAGTCTGAACCGGTAAGATCCATACATTGGATTTACCCGCCTTCAGACTTTTTTTAATTTCTATGGTATCATCTGCCAGCATTCCCTGTTCCGTATCCATTACCCGGATATTCATCTGCTTAAGTTCAATATCATAGTCATACCCATTGGTAACCCATATTTGGCAATACATCTGATCCTTTTCCCATAGATTTAATATCGATGTCTGGACACAGTCTTCATATACTGCATTATCATCCAGATAGAAAAAAGGAGCATCAAAGGTTACTGCCTTTTCCGTTTCCAGTATCTCTTTAGGATAAGCATCTTCCACCAGTTTAGCGTTTAATTTTTGCACAACCTGCGGATCATAATTCAATTTCCAGTTATTTCCCTCTTCTTCCAATACAACAGTAAAAGTCATTTGATCTACGTTTCCGTTTTTGACTGAATAATGAGAACATGCCAGTAAATAATTATTGTCAAGCTGTTCGATCACCGAAACTAATTTCTTATCGTACCTTTCAAATGCCGCATAATCCAATTCATAATCCTGTTTGATAATGGATGCATCACTTTTCTCTGTATAAAGGGATTGAAATGCCTTAAAATCATCTTTTTTCTGTGCCATGGCTGCCTTTTCCATGATCAAATCAAACCCTTCTACAGGAGTAAGTGTTTCTACCTTACATCCTGTTAGAATCATCAAAATCAATAATAATGTTTTTAGTAGCTTCATAATGTACCTCCTAATTTGAGATACGACAAAATAAAAAGCAGGGATAAATTTCCCTGCATCAACAACAATTATTGATTTACAGCTGCCAGTTTTTCTTCAATGATCGGAACCCAATATTCTTCCAATCTGGCACCTAAGACCAATTGTCCTATGATATTACCTTCAGAGTCTACGAAATAACTTGTTGGGTAGGTATTGATGTTTACAAATTCAATCATCTTTTTATCCGCAAATACAGATGGGTATGCCACTTCAGCATCTTCCAAAACAGCTTTACCGAGTTCAAACTTTTCTTCAATGATCGAATTATCATCTGTATCCACAATATCCAGACAGATACCTACAATGCCAAATCCTTCATCTTCATACTTTTTAGCCAGCTTATCCAGGATTGGCATTTCCTCAGTGCACGAAGAGCAGAATGTACCCCAGAAATTCAATAAAGTAACATCATTTTCAGCTACTAAGTCTTTTAAGTTTACCTTCTTGCCCTTTTGATCAACGACCTTCATATCCATGATATCACTTAAATCAGCTTTAAAAACAGTCACGATCAGGGGTGCCGTTTCCTTAGCCTGTACATTAGAAGCAAAAGCGGAACTTCCCACTGCCATGGATGAAGCCAATAAAACATTCATAAATAATCGTTTCATATTAGAATTCACTCCTATTCTTATACTTCTAATATGCTCCCATTTTTAAGAAATACTTATTTTTCTTAAATAAAATCTAAAATAAACTACTTTAGAACATTTGAATGCACTGTTCTAACCGTTAATGTTAATCCAAGCGGTTTCATGATTTTTAATAGTGTCAATACATTCGGAGTGGTCTTAAATGTTTCAATTCTTGCCAGAGTAGATTGAGGAAGATCACACATAGAAGCCAAATCTCTTTGAGAATAGCCCATAATGTTTCTTTGATCGATAATAGCTTCGATAATCATAGCCATACTTTCCATATTTTCCATCTCAATTCTATTTTGACTGTCTATTGACTTAACATATTCTTTATAATCTTTCCAAGTTTTCATTTTTTACTCCCTCTCTCTTTAAATAATCGATAATCTCTGATTTCGCCTTTTCAATTTCTTTTCGTGGCGTTTTCTTGGATTTCTTACGAAAGTGATGTAAAAGCACTATTCGCTTATCATGCATATAACAATACAATATACGATTTCTTCCCGGTCTTAATTCCCAAATGTCTTCCACAACATGTTTGACAAACGCTTCCTGTAAATTATTTCCCTTATCTTCTAAGAGCTGAATATCTAAAATAATTTGTTTATATTGGATCCGAGCATTCTTATCTTTGGAAGCTTTTCGTCGCAACTCTTCAATAAAATCAAGAAGTTCTGATTTTCCTCCTTCTGTTTGATAGAACTCAACAGTATACATCTTTTTTTCTTCTCATGATAGCATATATGCTATCAAAACACAAAAACTGTTCAGTTCCATATACGATAAAAAGGACACAGAGATAAAAAAAAGGAAGGATTTCTCCTTCCTGAATCAAGTCTTATTTTACTGTTACAGATGTGATATGAGGGTTAGCTCCTTCGTACCAATATAAGAAGCCTTCTAAATCTACAACGTCACCGACTTTTAAGCCTTCAACTGCTTTATAAACGTCGGTATCCTTACCGCAAAGATAAGATTCAACTGTGAATGTATATGTTTCACCATTTACAGAAACTTTGAAATACAAGTCATCGCCCTGAGTTCCTGATCCATCCCAGTTATACATATATGCATCACCTGCATCGTTAGCTGCTTCTACAGTCATGCCTTTGAACGCTACAAATTGGTTCTGATGATCGACTAACTCGTCTTTTCCTAACAAGTCTGTAACATCCAATGCCTCAGCTACATAGTAACCATCTTCGAATTCGATTGTCGGTCCATTGCCCATTTCATCAGCACCGATTTCGATTTCTCCGCTCCACTCAGTCTTAACACCGGTAACTTTTACTTTTGTTCCCTGAGTTAACTTTTCAGCTTCTTTTTCATCCATCTTTACTTCATAAGCGAAGTAAGCTCCATCCGCATCCTGCAGATAAACGGTAACCTTACCCTGGCCGTTGTCATCCCACCAGCCCTGGTGAGCCTGAACGTAAGCTTCAACTACAACTTCATCACCAACAGCTGCATCCATGTACTCCTTATAAGTCATTACACCTTCTGATTTTTCAGTGTCGGCAACGCTGTCCTGTTCAGCCGGTTTAGTATCAGCAGGTTCAGATTCAGTTTTGGAACCACATCCGGCAAGCGCCATCGCAGAGACAAGCGCAAACGCAATCGCAAATTTTTTCATGTGTTTTCTCCCTTTGATCGTTCGATCATATGTATTTTATGCAAATTAATCATACAATTTAGCCCTGATTTTTTCAATTAGAGGCTGAACTTTTCTTTTGTTTATATTCCCGGTATGCATAAATTCCAAGCAGGATCCATACCGCAACCAGCGTTCCTAACAGGATCTTAGAAGTAGACGGTAACGGTCCTAAATCTTTTGCGGACGCATCACTTCCTGCAGTTGACTGCATGGAGTCCAGATGATACAGCGATGTAACGTTATCATAAATCTTGTGTACATACGCAGAATCTACCGTCTTGCCGCCTCTGGCAGCTTTGGTGGCTGTTTCTATCATGGAACCGGCCGCATCACGAAGCGAAGTACTTCCGTTAAATACCGGTGTCACAAATGTATTTTCAGTATTTTCCATCAAAAGCTTAGAAGCTTCAATTTTAATGATGTAGTGTTCGTTATTATCAGCGCCAGCCAGGGCTAAATAATCCTGATAAGCGACATCCTTCTGTGCTTTTTCGGTAACCGGAACATAGCCTTCAGTCTGAGCATAAGGAATCTGTACATCATTAGAAATCAAGTACTGCACAAACATCCAGGATGCCAGAACTTCCTGAGGGTCAGATTTGTTGAATAAACAGATACTAGGGCCCTGTGAGATCATCTGAGGATTGGATGCATCATATTGCGGAATCGGTCGGATTGCCGTTTCAAACGGAACGATCTTATCGGCCGGAATATCGCATAAAGGAGCATCGGTACCCATCCAGGTTGCACCTGCCGTGGAATCCACTGCGAACACACATTGACCGGCATTTAAGAAGTTAGCCGGATATCCGGAAATCTTAAATGTCGTAAAGGCACCTGTTGAAGCATGCTTAGCTACATCAAATAAAATCTGTTCGGTTGTATCATTAAAGATTTCAACTTCACCTGCATCCGATGAATAACCGGCATCTTTCTGCTTCAACATCTGGATCATCATGTTGTCGGTGGACTTGTAAATAAACGGCAGCAGTACTTTTTGTCCGTTCAACGCAAAAGTTCCGTCCGGATTCTTTGCGGTAGCTGCTTCAGATACCTGCCAGATCCAATCCCATGTCACAATATCCGGAATCTGAAATCCCAATTGTTCTACATAGGTCTTGTTGATATAAAGAGCTTCGGTAGAGCGCATAAACGGAACGGCATAATGATTATCCGACAGGATACATTCATCTAAAAATTCCGGTACGATTTCCTTCTTAGAAGGACCATCAAATTTTAATTCACTTCCGCCAAGTCCATATTTTTCATTTTCAAATAAATCATCTAACGGCACTACCGTATTGGCACCTGTCATATAGGTGGCAATGTGGTCCGGATAAGTTACACAGATATTAGGAGTTGTATTGGTGGAAATATTTGTGATGACATCATTGTAGATTTTTCCATAATCCGTATACAACTTCATGTTGACCTTGATATTAGGATACATCTTTTCAAATTCACTGATGGCATTTTTATAAATCGCAACCTGTGTTTTATTGGTGTCGTTTTTAGCCCAGAAACTAATCTCATATTGACGGCTTTCATCAAAGGTTTCCGGAACGATAAAGCCTGCCATTGAACTCTTTCCGTGACATCCGCAGATGGATATCAAACACATAAAGCCGGCAAGGCATAATTTGAATAGTTTTCTCATCCTTTGGTACCTCCGCGGGAAACACCTTCCATGATCTTTTTATGGAAAGCCAGGAATAAAATAATCAAAGGAATCGAGATAATCACAACCGCAGCCATCATGGCAGGAATGTTTTCTCTTCCAAGACCATTTTCACGAATCGCCTGAATACCGTTGGATACCAGGAAATAGGCTTCATTGTCGGTAATTAACCGCGGCCATACATAACTGTTCCAGCATTCAATGACTTTTAAAATCGTAATAGTAATAATAGTCGGCCGGCAGATTGGAATCATAACACGGGTCAGATATTTCAAATCCGAGGTTCCGTCTACCTTGGCTGCATAATAGAGCGAATCCGGTATCTGCGCAAAGTTTTCACGCAGCAGATAGATATAGAATACCGATGTGATTGACGGTAAGATCAAACCCATAAAGGTATTTCGCATATTCCAGTTTGTAATCGTAACGAAGTTGGTAATGATGACAAGTTCATTTGGAATCATCATCAATGCCAGAAAG
>CACYBS010000245.1 GCA_902772725.1 Erysipelothrix rhusiopathiae | reverse complement strand
TTCTCTTTATAAAACGGACTTAGATTTATAAATAGTTTTTTCAATTCTTCAACATTTTTATAATTTTTAAACAGATACTCCAGCAACTCTTCCTGTCTCGCCTGTCCAAGGGTCAGACGGTAAAGCGATAGAATCTTAATCAGCCTTTCATAATTATATTCATCAATGCTAAATGGATACATCGGGACAATTCGTTCTATTTTAACCATATCCTTCGAAGATTTAAGCCCCCAAAACGGTATTAAATCAGAGCTTCCTTCTGTTTTTTCTTGTTTTGCAGCTTCTTCAAACATCTCATCCCAAACATCATTTTTAAATCGGATATTGCCATATCGTTTAGCAACATTCTGGCGGATTGCGAGACATTCGAATCGGTTGATCCGGCCTTCCCTTTGTTCTAAATCTATTGGATTTGACGGAAGGTTCCAATGTACAATTCGTCTGCAATAATTATGGAAATCCAAACCTTCCTGCCCAATCGAAGTTGTTGCCAGAACAAATGGTCTGAACGGCGAATTAAAAGCATTACGGATTATCACTTTACGATTCGTATCTTTTTCTTGCCCGTCACCTTTAGTAAAAGCCACTGCAAAATGCGAGCGGATTTTAACCACTTTTTCTTCTTGCCCCAGCATCCGTTTTTCAAAAGCCGGATATGTATCAACATTATATAACGTGGTACGGATGTTCAACGAATTCAACATCTGCTCGTGCAACTCGTCAATCAAATCCTTATTTCGATCTATACCGCTGGTAATAAGATGAGCAAATTCATCAAAAACAGCCTGCAAGTTACCCTGTTTGCAATAGATTAGCAAATTACGCCAATGCGACGCTTCTTGATTCTTCTTTTTCTTTGCAAAAGAAAGTTCTACTGCGGCCGTGGCTTCCGGAGTATTCATGCGTTTGATAAAAACCCTGGCCAGCTCGCTTGGCAGATAGCTGTCCATTTTGCCTTTTTTGCTCAAATAATGCCGGTATGTACGGTTAATACAGACAGCCGGTGAGGCAATTGCCATATCCGTCAGCAAATTAACTAAATCTTTGGGTTGCTTGCCAAGAGGAAACAATTTGCCTTTCCGTATCTCATTATATGCAGCTTTTAATGTTTTTAAATGAATAGGAAATGCTTCTTGCCTCTTTCTTTTCTCATCTTCTTCATAGTCGGTTAGTCCGGCACTATTATTCAGCCACGAATCAACATAATCTTTATCGTCCAAAAGAAGTGGCGCCAGATAATACCAGCTATCATCCGTTTTTCCTTCAATTGGACAAGGTAGCTCTTTAAGCTTTTCAGTAAGTTTACTTTTAATTGATTCTTGAATATTTCTGAGAGACAATCCTTCATTCATGCATGCTATGGGATTATAGCATTCTGTCAGGAACTGAGATGGATACAGCAAGCAAAACAGCGCCATAGATGCAGGCGTAGTTTTATCCTCTTTAAGAGCAAACCTCATTCTTTCTGACGGATAACGCCGCCTGGAAAAATACCGCGCATCTTTATCCTGATTATCACTAGCCAATTTCCCTACGGTTAACCGTTCAGCCTCATAAGAAAGCATACAGGCAAGCATCCTGGGTACCATCTCCCAGGAAGAGAAAATTAATGTTTTAGTTAGAAAAGCAGTGTTTTTGAAGACTCCTTGCAATGCATAATAAGGTCTGGAAGGCGGTAACCATAGCAGTTTTTCAATGTCATTATTTACATTATCTTTCTTAAAAATACACTCTTTAATACGTGTTAGCCTTGCATTGTTATCTGGCACTTTTTTATAGGCATTTAACCATCTTTTGTTAAGCCAGAACGAATCTTTATTAATTCTATATAATTCATCCGGATGCTCTTCAAAGTAGTTTTCCACAATGTGCTTAAGCTGGTAATTCTTCATAAAAGACATCAGGAACGGTACTGATTTAATATAATCGACAGGTAACGTACACTTAAGACCAGTCTGTGTAATTAACTGTTTTCCCTGAACATATGAATTGATATCCTCTGTCTTTACATCCAATGGCTTATGAACATCCCTGTCGTCCGTAACATCGGCTGTCTCGCCGGATGAAGCCCTTTCTGTCCGGCATATTGAACGATACAGTGCGTCTTCGGCAGCTTTTTTAACCGATAGTATTGCTGTGCTACCCATGGTCAGTTCTTTTAATGTTACAGAATAGTTTTTCCATACAGTGAGGAACTCTTTTTGTCTTTTTTCATCATTATTAAGAAAATTCATCACCTTAAGGAATTCTTCATAATGTTCATCGATCTGTGTTTCATCAATTTCTTCTGGTGTTGAATACATTTTATACGGTGTAGCTGAAAGGAGTAGTATGCGCATATTCGAATCATTGAAAAATTTGTTGGCCAACATACCTGTATCTGAACTCGGGTCTGCTTGCAAAAGATACTTAAACCTTTGGAATTCATCCATAATCACTAAATCCGGATCCAGTTTTTCAAGGCTGATTTTGGCAAAAATTCTCCGAAGGCAATTAATAAGATTGTTAGCGTTATTAGTTTGGTATGAACCTTCTCTGACAGAACGACACAAGCTGATAATACCGTCCAAATATGTATTATTTTCATAACCGACAACATTTAGCTCAGCGCTCAGTTTTTCTGTCATGTAAGTGTAATACGCTCCGTTGGAAAGACAATTACACTTTTCTACTTCGTCTGTATAGTCTTTTTTGTGTCTTCTATCCCATGCCGATGCGGCTCTTCCTTTCATTATTTCTTCCAGTTCAGGAAGGTAGTCTATTAAATCCGGTAATTGCTTTAATACAGCGAACATCAAAGCACGTTCGTTTACCAACCCCGATCCTGTCGACATACGAAACGATGTTTCCGGCGTAAGCGGTATCAGCTGAAAATAATTTTCACGAATTTCAGGATCGCTTTCCTGTTTGAATATGGCCAAATGCTGCATAGACAGACGAGAAGAAAGGCTGTCTGCTTTACTTGTTTTTTCGGTAATTTGTAATTTACGGAGATTCTGGTTTGCTATGGCACCATTGGAACAGATATAGACAACTTTTAAAAAATCGTCCCCCTCTTCTTTGCGTAATTTGGCCATCTTTGCAATAACGCCCCTGGCAATCAGCGTTTTACCAAGACCCACTTCATCGGAAACCAATACGCGTTGCTGTTTGTGGCGGTATAGATAGTCTATATGATTTACAGTGGCCTTTTGAAAATCTTTCAGGCCGCGCATAACCCTGTTTTCTATTTCATCAAGTTGGTTGAGAACATCAGCCATGCCGTTTCACCACCTTCATGAAAGTTTCATACAATGTTCTAAAGTTGTTTGGAATCACATTATCTTCTGAAATCGTAGTCATAAGTTTTTCTAAATTCTGGAATTTTTCTGGATCTGTTGCTGCGGCCTGAAGAAGACTCTCATACAATGCCGGAACATGAACATGATGATGGTTCGCCGCAACAATTGCATCCTCTTTTCCAAAACTATCTTCCAGCAAGCTTAAAATCTTATCTTCGCTTAAAAGAAAAGAAATGTAACGATAAAAACTTTCCTGATTCGTAATAACTGAGGCTACCACTGCTTTTTCTCTGTCAGTGGGAAGGCCTTCCGTGTGTATAAAAACTACACGCTCGACAGGCTTATCTCCATTACTTACAGAGAGGACGTAAAATTCGGAAAGTTGCGTAACGGAAAGACCTGTAAAAATAACCTCGGTTTTTAATTCCTTACACTCTGTAACACGTTGCACAAGAAGCGGGCGTATCTGCACATGGAAATCCCTATTAGCAGTTTCATTACAACGAATGATTAAAGAATATTGTCCATTATTTTCCTCAACTTCCGCTTTCAATTCACCATTACGAATGATGTTTTTGACAACTAAGTCCAAATCATTTTCTTGATTTGCATCAGTGTCTGCTGTTGCGTTTGACAATGTGATTTCCTGAAACGGATTATTTGGATTGTCTTGTTTGCCACAAAATAAATCCTTTGCCAACTTGACCAAGTCCAAATGCCGTTTATAAAACTTAAGCCGTATCATAAACTCAATGTTGGCATATACCGCGTTATGAGATGCGTTTAATGAGCCCAAATACAAATGAACATTCGAGCCTTTGCGTACCATGTACATTTTGGCATGTATGTCCTGCTTTTTCGGAATCTGATAAGATTCCTCTGAGATTTCTGTTTCTCCGTCAATCACATCATCACGCATAACGAAAATTTTAAAATTGCTTACATCCTTTTCTTGAAT
>CACYBS010000244.1 GCA_902772725.1 Erysipelothrix rhusiopathiae | reverse complement strand
TCATCTTTTTCTGCATATACTGTATAAATCATTGAGTTACCTCCTTTGATTATTTCTATATACAGAATAACTTCTATTCCTACATTAGTAATGTCAGATAGATTGAAAATAATAAAGAAAAAAAACCGAGTCGTAAAGCTCGGTCAATCATTAATATTGAATCTTATTTATAATAAATGGTTTAAAGTCTATTCCGCTTGCTATATCTTTGAATGTATTTGAGTCAATTCGTAAGTCCATTAAATTGGGCTTATCACTCCGGATATGTAATCCATTATTGTTTCCATCATCCAGTTTTAATGTCCCTGCAGGCACCAACAATACGTACATTTCCCCACTATCCTGATTATTCAAGACAATATTCCAGCTTTCATCTAACAAAGACGTCTGAGGATTTGCCCAGAAATAATCTTTATCCGGCTGTTTCTTGGCGAATGTAAATTTCTTATTGATATGTATATTATTCTCTTCCAGGAATAGTTTTGCTTCTCTTTTAGTCCGGTTGGCTACAGCACCATCATTTGTTTTAGGGACAGATGCGATAAGACTTTTCTTTGTATTATCAAACACATCGATTCCAATCAACTTTAAAAGAAATAAAGCTTCTTCTAAATTTTGCTGTAATTCCACTTTCCTAAATTTAGTTACTTTCTGTTTGTTTCCTTTATTTTTATTGTCCGAATCTAATCGATTATTCTCTGCCGCTTTTTGAATTAAAACAGATTCAAGATAATCTATGTCAGAACGATTTAAACTGTCATCAGTGGTAGTTAATACTATGACTCTTTCCCACCAGTCTTTTCCAATAATATGCTGTTTGATACGACGTGATAGATCCGATGCCTGACCTACATAAACCATATCCTGCGATAATAAAAGATATACTCCAAATTTCTTAACCGCATCCGATGACAATATAGTTTCAGCCTGCGCTCTTGGAACAGAATATAATTCTCCTGAATTCCATTGAGAATCTGCCATTGTGATAAGACCATCTAATGTTCCATCCTCCAACAATAGATTAATTGTCTTTGCCTTAGCCATACATATCACCTCTAGATCCGATTATAGATGATCAAAGGCTTTTTGAATAGATCTCACAGGTCATAAAACCTTTGTTTATCTTTCTTATTTCTATTAATATGGAGTTATGGATAACCTCACAAAAGACCAAAGACACCTTAATATGTCTCACATCAGATCTAAGAATACATCGATTGAAGTAAAGGTTCGAAAGTACTTATTTTCAAAGGGCTTTCGTTATCGGATCAATGTTAAGACATTACCAGGTACACCTGATATTGTCTTAAAGAAATACAATACTGTGATTTTTATTAATGGATGTTTCTGGCACAGACATGGATGTAAATTAACCACTATGCCAAAGACTAATCAAGAATTTTGGACAAAAAAATTTGAAGCAAATGTTTCAAACGATGAAGGAAACTATAAGAAGCTTAGAAACGAAGGTTGGAATGTTGAAATTCTTTGGGAATGTGAATTAAAAGATGATTTTGAAATGGTGATGAATCAATTAATTGAAGATATTATAGAGATTAAAATTGAAAGTGATCATATAAGCTAAAGATGGCATTTACATGGACTAGCTGAAGGTGGTTTGCATTTTAAATATTGCAGAAATCATTAATAAACTACGATGTGTAAATCAATCTAAATAAAAAAATATTTCTATTTTGTCATTAATTAAACCATTATTAAACGCCGAAATATTTAGCAATATATGTTAAAAGTTATCATCTGAAACCCCATCATCCCACAAACAAATTAGGTATGATAGAGACTACTGTGTTTATAACCAGGCTATCACATACTATTTTTCTCAGTGTTTCTAATCATCAGGAAAAAGACAGTACTCTAAAATGAATGTTTCGATTTCAATTTTAATGTGATCACATTTAGTCAAAATCTAAATAACAACCTTAATGTGTTGATAGCAGTTATATTGTAGTTAACGGGCATTAGGGGAAACTTAAAAAGAACCCAACACTTGATATTGAACAAAATGAAAAAAATCCCCTCAGAAAGATTAGAGTTATTATCAAATCTCTTATTTTTTGGCTTTATATTCTTTCATGTTATAATTTTTAATTTTTATAATTTTCCGCTCATTTTTATAATTTGCCTTCTCTGAATATGAACTAAGAATTTGTTTTACTCTAAGATAAACTTCTTGAATAGTTTCATCCTTTAACAATTCAAACACTTCTTTCCGTGATGCCCGCAATTCTCTTTGATACCATCCAACTCGCTCGTTATCAAAGTATGGGTCAAATTCGTCCCTCATATTTTTAATAGTGCTAGGCTTTTGATCTAATATTGTCCCTAATTGTCTAAAAGCTTCAGTAAAAGATTTATATCCTAAAGATTGAAGAGCTTGTCTATCTGCACGCGATAAATAGTATGCCACTATAAGTGAATCATGAGTTTTATCATTAAGAACTTTTTGATGAAGTGGAATAATATTCTCTGTTTTCTCTAAAAATTCCGCATATTCCAATAGAAAAAGAATTGTTTCTGCGAATTCTTTAAAATCATTCGAGGCAGATTTATTCCGTTGCATTATTAGATTTGAAGCTTGGATCCGAATCTCTTTAGCATTTTTTTCTTTAAAAACAGAGGAAACATCTACCCCTATGTTGCTCAAGTGATTAACGCTACATTGTTCTGAGGAATCTAAATTTCTTGTCTTTGTAACTTCTTCTAGCCACTTTTGAAATTGTCCCTTTATATCATCATCTTTATTCATTATATGTTTCCTTAATTATCAAAAAATTTAAATCACAAAACGATTATTTTCAATTCTATAATGTCTTTTTATGAGAATTACCCATATGTCCACATTAACGTAACACAACTTGCTAATACTTAAAAAGTTAACAAAACTATTTTAATCAATTTGATTGCAGTATCATGTGATGATTATTAAATCATACCTGCATATCAAGTATCTGAAATATTCACTATTCTTCTAGAGTTCTATTCAGCATTCTAATAAGCGGCTTTTCCTTTATTTACCTCCAATATTTCTAATTCTCGAAGCATATTAATAGCAATTGCTCTTATTACAGGAACTGCCACCGAATTTCCAAATTGTTTATATGCCTGAGCATCCGAAACTGGTATAATAAACTGCTCTGGAAATCCTTGTAATCTTGCACATTCTCTTGGGGTCAGCTTTCGCGGATTCTTACCTACCTGTTCAATTAATACCTCAGAACCATCTTTATAATATCTTGCACTTATTGTTCTGGTATAAGGTGATTCCGCATTACACAATGAGAAACCAAATCCCTTACCTTGTTTTTGGTTTTCGATTTTTCTACGTTGATGCCCTTCCCATAGTTTATCGCTTATTGTGTATTTTTCATCAACGTTAGTTTCAAGAATATCACCAACCCGTGTTACTATTCCTGTAGCTTCTGGATACGGAAAATGGTAGTCTTCTGATATTCTAAAATATCGCTTATCAAATCCCACTATATATATTCTTTCCCTAATCTGTGGCACGCCAAAATCAGAAGCCCTTAGAATCTTTGCATCAACCGTATAACCCAATTCTTTCAAATGCTGAACTATAATGCGAAATGTACGCCCTCCATCATGACCTTTTAACTGCTTAACGTTTTCAAGAAGGAAGGCTTTTGGTCTTTTTTTCATTATAATTCTCTCAATCTCAAAAAACATAGTACCTCTAGTGTCATCAAATCCTTTATGTAATCCCGCTTGAGAAAAAGGTTGGCATGGAAACCCCCCTAATAAAACATCAAAATCCGGTATTTCTTTGGCTTCTATCTTCGTAATATCTCCAGATGGTACTTCTCCAAAATTTACTTTATATGTTTTTTGAGAAAACTTATCCCATTCCGATGAAAAAACACATTCGCCATTCAGCTCTTGAAAAGGGATTCTAATCCCCCCAATCCCAGCAAATAGATCAATAAATCGAAACGCTGGATTATCTGGCTGTATGCGGTAAGGAGCAGAATTTCCAAACATCATAATCCTTTCGTACATCTCTTTGTCAGGGACAGCATCACCTTTCTCCCAACTTCTCAACAAAGAATCGCCTTTTATTCCTAGACCAAGGGCATCAGCAAATTCTTTAATAGTTAGACCTAAGTCCTTCCTTTTTCTTTTTATATCCTCTGACATAATTCAATCTTGCCCCTTTCATAATTAATTTATTTTGTATTATTCTTCATTTTTTCGATACACTGTTTCAATTCATCCGGCAGCATGGGCGGTTCAGTACGATGAAGCATTGCATGACAATTTGGGCATACCGGAATTAGATCATTAACAGGATCTAAAAAATATGCTGTTTCCTTACTTGACACCGGAACAATATGATGGACATGAATAAAATGGCGCCCTATATCTCCGTATACTTTTTCAAATTCAAATCCACAAACCTTACACATATATCCATTGGCTAATAGGCACAATTCTCTATTAACTGGATTTCTCTCATATCGATTTGTTTCTATTCGTTTTAAACCGCCTTCTAATATTTGAGTATCATTTTCGATAGGGACTATGTTTAAGAGAGATAAAAACATCCCTATGACCATTTCTGCCCATGCCGATATAATCTCTTCTTCATTAAATTCCTCATCTTCAGCACAAATAGGACTTCGCGAGACTCTCAAGCGGTATTTATTCCATTCCATTGGCCACTCGTCAGTTTTTTCTATATCGAACCGTATATCATTTATATAAAAATCTATTTTTGCCCTTCTTACTTGTAATTGCTTTGCATATTCAAGAAAAACTCGTTTTTTCTCTTCAGAAGCTGAAGCCATGTCTTTAATCGAAGCTGCCGCGTATTTCTCAGGATTTACTTCAATAACAATTCTAATTCGATTAATAATCTTAAATTTGGCTATAAATAATTCCCTCAATTTATTATTGGGCTTTATTTGGTACTCTGGCTCCCCATACTTAATAATCCTGTTCACATCAAAAGGAATATCATATAATGCTTCAAGATAGTTTTTTATTCTTTGAACTTGTTCATTTCCCATTAATTAATCCTCTTCATCTTCTGGCTCTGGATCTGGTAAATCAGCAATCAATTTTTTAATATAGCGTGATACTTGAATACGCATATCTTCATACTGTTCTTTTGTCTCTGAATTGAATGTAGAAAGTTCTGCTTCAGCTAATGCCCATAATAAAGCATCCATACCTGTAACCATTATATTTTGTTGTAGAATCGGATAATAAATCTTTTGATAGTAAGGGTGGTTCTGATTAATTTCAACAGCGTGTTTCCCCTCCACAATACAAGGTCTCCATAACTGACCATCTTCCAAAGATTCTACAGGAATAACTCTATATTGACCAGTTTTAGTAGAGGAACGAATCGTAATCTTGTGTTTAAATACACCATTTCTGTTTTCTAACTGGACTTCATCTTTTCCTGTTACGATAGTTTTAGATTCTTCAACAGCATTTGCCTTTTCATCAATATTTTTGTTTGAAGATTCGTGCGCGTCGTATGATTTAGAGATTACCTGCTTTTTCACTCCGGTGCGATATCGTTCATTGGCAGCTCGACGAGGTGCCGGCAATACTTGATCTTTGAGATAATCAAATATTTCTTCATTCAATAGAATTCTAGATTTTTTAATATCCACATTAAAAACATCATCAAGTGTATAATCAAATGAGAATTCGACCCTTAATAAAGAGCCGTGTGGCTCCCGTGTAAACATTCCCAGCCAGTCTCCATAATGGATTAGCCTATTTTCTCTGTAAATATAGAACCCCTGCATGTCGTTGCTGATACGGGCATCATCTCTTGCTTGACTTGTAGAAAAATTTTTTCTATTTGGAAGTAGGTATGCTTTTACAACAAAGGAGGATTCTTTCCCATCCGGTAACTCTACATCGACCGTTTCATCTGCAAGTAATTCAGTATCCTCTTCCTTTAAGCAAAATGGATCCCAAGCTTTAACGGCATCTCCATTCAGCGTGATTGTAATATCTCGTGCCCGAGAATCATCCGTATCTAAAAACCTCTGATATACCAGGGATATATGAAATCTAAGTTCTTCTACCGTTCGTTTTAACGCGGTTTTCTGGCTACCTTTATTTTTATACGTTTTTAAAAGACGGTCTATTTTTTCCCAAATAACCAATGTTCCATTAGAACCTTTAGCTGTTTCATCAAGAATTTCCATTTCATCAGCTGTTGGTAATGGTCTTTTCAAATTCCATTCATTTGTTTTAGCAATATAATCGAGATCCCATTGAACCTTTCTAACTGTATCTTCTCCAACTGCACGGGAAACAACTGAAAGGCATCTACAAAAAGCTGTTGATCCTGTTTTTAAACCCAGTCCAAATTTGCCGAGACTTCCAGGGTCTTCTCTTTGCTTTGAACCATAACGCATAGCATTGTGAAGCCCAGCTTCATCCATTCCGGTGCCATTGTCTGCAATGTAAACTTTCACCTCTCCTCTCGGGTTGAGATCTATTGTTATATCAATTTTGGTAGCATATGCAGCAATTGAGTTATCTATAATGTCTGCAATCGCTGTATTAAAGCTATATCCTGTATCTCGTAATCCTTCCATGACTCTTTCTGGGTCAGGTGGAAGAATATAATCATTATCATTTATTGCATTCTTTTTTGTCTTAATCATGTTAACCCTTTCTAATAAAGTTCAGGTGCAAGTTCCAGTGCACGTAGAATATCAGCATTATTGTTTTCACCATCATTGCCAATAACGGCAGCAGAAGCAATTTCCCTTTTATTTTCTATACGCTCATTAACAACTTGTTCAACTGTATCAGTGTAATAAAGGCGATAAATAAAAACATTCTTTTTTTGCCCCCTACGATAAGCTCGTGCAGAAGACTGGTCTTCAAGTGATGGGTTCCATTCCATATTATAATGAATCACATGATTTGCTCCAGTAATATTTAATCCAGTCCCTGCTGCTCTAGGATTTAGAACTAACATTATTGAACCAGCATAATTATTAAACCAGTCTACAATTTTTTGGCGTTGAGGTATAGGCGTTTCACCATTGATAACACCTATTTTTATATTGAATCTCTTAGGAATATCTTCCATGAAGATATCAAACATTTTCCTGTATGAAGTAAAAACTATCACTTTTTCATCACGACTCACTATTTCTTCTACTATCTCACAAAAGCGCTGATATTTTATTGAAACGTCATACGGATCTTTTCTGTTAGATGTTTCACATAAAAACTGATGAGTACAATACATTCTGAGTTTTTGCAATATTCCAAGAGTAGGAGCTTTTAGCCCATTTACTGAAGCTCTTGCTTCTTGTCTATATTTTTCATATTCTATCTTCTCAGAAACTGACATTGCCAATGGTTGAGATATGACTATTTTCTCAGGAAGATCATTAGCCACATCTTTAACCAATCTACGAAGAAGGATTGGCGTAAGAATAGGTTCTATCTTTTCAGCCCCTAAAACATCATCTGTTACATGATTCTTGAAGGAATTCAATGTTCCTAAAAGCCCTGGTACTGAAAAATCAACAATAGACCAGATATCCGTTACATGATTTTCAAATGGTGTTCCTGTAACCGCAATCCCCATTTTACGTGTAATTGCCTTAACTGATTTAGCCCTCTCGCTAAATGGATTTTTAATATTTTGCGCTTCATCGAGTACGACACACCGCCATTCAATCATTTTTAGCATGGCAAGATCACTTACTGCTGTATTATATGAAATAACAACTACATCATATTTCAACAGTTCAACAAATCTTCCTGTTCTACCTGATCCGTGATGAATCAAAATATCTAAACTCGGAGCAAATTTATTGCATTCGCGTTTCCAATTTTCTAACAAAGATACTGGGGCAACAACAAGCAAAGGAATTTGTCCACATTGTTTAAAATACAAAAATAATGTTAGTATTTGTATCGTTTTCCCAAGTCCCATTTCATCGCCTAAGATACAACCTTGATTCGCAAGAGCCATATTACGCATCCAAAGATACCCTATCTTCTGATATGCGTATAAATTTGCTTTAACTCCATAAGGAATGTCTCCTTCAAAATTCATCCATTCTCCGATGGTTTCAACAGATACATTGTTAATTATTTCTTTATTGCCAGAAAAAAAATCCTGCTTTATTAAATCTATATATTGGGCAATATTTAATGGACCACTAGTTTTAATATTCGCATTTGAAAAATAATTCTGCAAAGTTTCTATATCACCATTGATATAAAACCATTCGTTATTTGAAACACAGTGATCTATAATCTGTCCTTCAATGATATCGACTGGCCACTTTTTATTTTTCCGAATTGCATATAATGATAAATAATATGGATATTTTTCGGTTGTGAGTATCTCACATTTTATTGGTGATCCTATTTTTGAAAACCTTAATTCTTTTAGTGTTTCTATCGGATCAGGAATACTTAAACTTTCATCATCCCCTGAAACAAAAGCAAATATTTCATTAGCATTTGGATGAAGAATTTCATCTTTGTTTTCTAAAGCAATATGATGTCCATCAACAATCCATTTATAATTCATTTCATTATCATCCTTTATATTTGAACTCTTTTAATTTATTATGGTCCTTAATTTTTATTTTTACACGTTGTGGTTTTGGAATTGTTTCATACCCGCTAGTATCTTCATTTATGCTCATAGAAATATTATCATTTTCCTCTAACACAGCATAATTAAAACCATCTTGGCTAGTAACTATATCCATATTTACAGTGAACCTGTCAATGCTTCTTACTAAATCTCGCAAATCAGGGTCCGTCGCATATGCATTCACAATATCTGCAACATATCCTTGACTTACATTAACAAGATTGAGCATATTAAGAATAACTGAAACATAAAAGTCGTGCCTATCGATAGTTTTCTGTCCAGACCACCATGCATAGTCGTTAACAAATCGCCATAGTCTTGAGGAAGATTCTTCTACTAATTCTTCGCTTCCAGAAAATTCTGAAAACAAGTTTCTGGCACAATCAATAAAGGTGCTCCTATCAGATTTAGTGGCAGAATCTCGAAGCCGTTTTGCATATATATCGATTCGTTCACCGAGCTGGTCAGCAACTTTTTTAAAATATTTTTTATAACGCTGAAGTTCCTCATAAACTTCCACTGCATATGAAGCAATGACAAACCACTGGTTTGGAACATAAATATACTTGGTCGAAGGTGAAGTAATAACTGCAGTTGCACCAAGAAACTCTATATCATATCCATTTTTGTTGAGATATTTAGTATACGCAGTTTTAAATTCAGATGTAAGTTCAATATCCTGCCATATAAATTCATTCATATAAGTGAGCGCAGAATTTCTTATAAGTAAATGAAGATTTTTTAATATATGTCTCCCTGTCATCGGTATTCACTCCTTACTTCACATATACTTGTTGTTTTTACCTAACAAAATACAAATAAGATTAATCTAAGAGACATGAGAACTCGATTGCATTTATTGTTTTTTTATCGCATTTTCGATACTTTTTTGATTATTAGGACTTTAATTATAATAGTGGAGAAAAATAGATTATTCGTTGGAGATAAACCACTTTCAAACACCCAATTTATTCTCTCTCCTAATAGATTCCTATCAAAAAACTCTCTTCCACTATCTTATTCAATGTCTCTTTAATAACAGAAAAATCATTATTAAGATCCAATGTCTTAACACTAATCTTATTGCCACCCATGATATATTCTCCATCAGGTTGTATTTCTGCATCTGTTTTCGCATACAGCAACATCCCCGAAACTGAATGAGGCTTATCCCTTAATTCATATTCCTTGTTTTTAACATAGGCAAAAATTTGATACAAATTACCGGAATGAATAGTATGTTTATCAAATTGTACCTGGGTATTCTGTGAATAATACTTTGCATCGATAATCAAAACACGATTATCCTTTTGCAACATAATATCACTTTTCATAACCGGCAACATTCCATCATCCTGACTTTCCAGCTGCCATGGAATCTGTGCAGGGTATGGAGATAATTCAGGGTAGTGTTTTCTATAATATTCAAGAATAAATTTCTCATATAATCGACTCTCTCTTTGCGAATCTAAGAAGTTCATTACCCTCACGGATCCATCGGATTGAGTCTGTAATAATCCTTTTATCACGAAGTTACATATCGTTATTAATAACCTATAAGTCAAATTATTACGGGTATAGTTGATATTCCAATCAATAGAATAAATACTGATAGTACTTACAACATCAAAATAAACCAATAATTTGCGAATCTCTTTTACCTGCTTAGATGTTATGTCACTTCTTAGCAGCAACAATAAAGTTGCTTTGATAATTTGATTCAAATTTGTATCAATTGAAAAATCATCATATGAGCATACTAGCTGTTTTCGTATAATTGAATTCGTTTTTATCGATTCAGAAACATTAATCTTTCCTTTTAAAGAAGATAGCTGTTCCGTTCTTGAAATATAATCCCGGTTTAATCCTCTTTTGATTTGAATATTTAATCCTTTGATTAAAATCTCTGCACACAATTGCTGTACATTTTCAAAAGATTCTACATCTACTTCTTTAATCCCCTGTTCGTTTAATACCTGAAAGGCATATGACAACATGTAATAAATATTCTTGACCGGAATCACTTTATAGAACTCCTTAAACGTTCTGTCCAATCTCTGACTTTTGATGGATCATCAAACCAGTATTCTTTCAATAATGGAATTAATTCGTATTCCACAATATTAGTCAACACTCTATCTGTTACTGCCTTTATTTCACAGAAATAACTGTGTCCGATACAGAATCCTTCACCAAGAGAATTATCTTCTTTTATCGCTTCATTTAGTCGTCTTACACATTCAATAAGGTTATTAAATTTTGGACTGTCAAGAGATAAACGATATTGTATAAAGCCATTTTGATCGAATGCCGGTTTCATTTCATAGAAGGCAAATCGTCTTCTTAAAGCATAGTCCATCATCGCTAAACTTCTGTCAGCAGTATTCATCATACCAATAATATAAACGTTTCTTGGTACCGCAAATTTCTCTCCCGAATACAATAGCTGCAATGTATTATCTCGTTTATCTTTTTCAATCAACATGAATAATTCACCGAAAATTTTACTTAAATTACCTCGGTTAATTTCATCAATGATAAAGAAATAATCATTCTCAATATCATCTGCAGCTTTTTTACAGAATTCATAAAATGATCCCTTTTTTATTTCAAATCCATTATTCTCAGAAGATGGTCTAAAACCTTCTATAAAATCTTCATAAGAATAACTTTGATGGAATTGAACCATCTGTACCCTGTCTTTATCCTTTTCGCCGATAATGGAATAAGCTAATCGATATGCAGCAAAGGTTTTGCCTACACCTGGTGCCCCCTGTAAAATAACGTTCTTTTTAGATTTGATTAAACCTACCAAAGTATTGTAGTCTTCTTCATCCATGTACACTTCTTTAAGAAACAAAGTCTTAGGGTAAGAAACTTTCTCTTTTTCAGTGACTATTTCATCTTCCTCTTCATCTACAAATATGTTTTCTAATTTCTGAATGTAATTAGTATAAGAAGATATATCTGTTAAAGTCTTTGTAACGGCTTTGCCTGGATGTTCCCATTCACCAATATTTTTCCATTCAACCTTTCGAAAGTTCTTATAGTTATCTTTGGTTTTTCCATCATAATAATAATCGGATGTAACTATTCCTCGACCAATTAATTTAGACTGTCCTTTTTTCGCATACACAATATCTCCAGGACTTATCTCATGTACAAACTGCCATGTTGCGAGCGAGTCATTTATAAACGAGCGTTTTGAATCGAACAATTCTTGCATTTTATTTGTCATATCAGATCGAGTTTCATATTGAGAGAGGTCACCCAATTCACTCCATCCAATACCCATTACACCGTTTTTAGAATATTCAGGCCATTTATACGCATTTTCGCCAGGAGAATATACCCAGTATTTTGTTTCTGATACATCTTCGTCTCCAAGGCCTGCTTCTCTTTCGATTTTCTTTTCTTTCTTTTCAATATAATCATGCTCAAACGGCCACGCTATTGCACCAATAATTCGACCATCTATATTTTTTAATTCTTCGACATCTTTCCTAATATTTTGATTAAAATAATAGTTTAATTGATGACAGCGCATTCCAACCTCATAAGGGTATCCAAAATAATCCATTAAAGACTGAAGAACACCTTGAGCACCGATTGTAATGTATTTTTCTGGATAGTAGATACAGAGCAGTTTCGTTAATACCATTGCCATTCCCTGCAACATAGGATAGTCTTCCAAAGGCCTCGGCTCTCCCAATCCACAATCTGTTATGAATTGGAACAACTCGTTTCTAAACAATGGCCAGGTTTGTTCTATATCCGTGATTGTACTAGATCTGTGCTTGTAACACTTATCATTCTTATTGTAGTAGATTCCAAATTTCTGGCTACTGCCTCCGCCAATTCCAAAGCCTATATCTTTATATTTTCCAAATTCAATGGCATAAGAAAAGCTCTTCTTAGAATTTGGTGTGCCGATGCAGTATTCTTCAGGACTCATTGTTTTGATTCTATTGATAGGATATTCCTTCAAAAACTGCTGTCTTAATTGTTCATTTGATTCATCTACAACTGTATTCTGTAAACGATCTCTACAAAAATCTCTAAAAATCTCTAAATTTTTCCTTTTTGATTCAATCATATATTGACCTCTTATCTTATTATCAAATTATCTTAGGTATTAAAAAAAAGTATCAATACAATTATATCCTTTATTATGAATCCTCTCAATAAGTTAGAATGAAACCATCCCCACTTAAAAAGACATTGCCCCTTAAGACAATGCCTATTACTGCTATTCAAACAATGTACAGATCCATGCCGCAATCGCAGATGCTACCGGGAAGATCACAAATAACTTCAATAGCTGACTTTTAATATTAAACCCATACTTTCTACCCTTTAGAGCCTCTCTTGTTTCCGGATAATAATATTGGAAGAAATGAAACTTCATAAGCAAAAAATAATCGAAACAAATCATGTCGTATAATTTATAAATCGTAAATATCAATACAAACCTGATAAAGAATTGAGAAAAGGTAAAGTTATTTCGAATACCATCCCAAATAGAAATTACT
>CACYBS010000243.1 GCA_902772725.1 Erysipelothrix rhusiopathiae | reverse complement strand
CTCCAGGGTCAGAGGCAGCATGCGAAGATCCAAATTCTTTAGAATGCTTCGGGGTGTCTTAATTCTTCCTTCAATGGATTCAATCGGATTTCTGTCCTGGGATAAGGATAACTGTTCATTTAATACTTTAAATTTTGTTTCAACTTCCATTAATGCGCAGCGATAATAAGTAAGACTTTCCCGCAGTCTGGCTGCGTTTTCATCAGGTAAATGAATAGCTAAATTGGCTTCATGAAACAGCTGTTCTGTCAGGTTCATACTACTCTCCTTTTTCACACCGGTTTCATTTTTTATGTGTATAAATCTTACCCTTATTTTATCATATCCGCACATGGGCTGAAACAGGAATATGGAAACTAAAAAATACAAAATAGTTTCTTGATTGAAACCGGTTACAATGATACAATATAGGAAACTAGAACAACAAAAATAGTTTCCGGAGGCGATATGGAGTTAAGAGAACGCATTTTGGAATCTACGATCCGGTTGTTTAATGAAAAAGGGCTGAAGTTTACGATGGATGACATCGCAGCCGATTTATCCATCTCCAAGAAAACCATCTATACCGTTTTCAAGGATAAAGAAAGTCTTTGCACCGGTGTTGTAGATTATGTATTTGATTCGATTAAAGAAAGTGAAAAAGAAGTATTAAAAAGGCAGTATCCGGATACGGTCTCACAATTGAAAGAATTGTTAGGAGTGATGCCGGAATCGTATTCCCATGTGGATATGCGGGAGCTTTATCAGCTCAAGGATAAATATCCTTCGGTATATGCACATTTAGTTATGCGCTTAGAAAACGGCTGGGAGTCTACGATTTCATTAATCGAAAAGGGAATAGCGGAAGGTACGATTCGAAATATTTCTATCCCTATTTTTAAAACGATGATGGAAGCTACTCTGGAGCAGTTCTTTCAAAGAGATGTTCTCAGTCAAATTGATATTTCTTATCAAAGAGCATTAAAAGAGGTTGTCGATATACTGGTCGACGGAATTAGAAAGGAAGCATAAAATGGACAGATCGAAAGTTATTTTTAACAACGTAATTTCTCAAAAGGATGTACGCAAAGCCGCAAAGTCAAAGGCCAAATACATTAAAAAATTTGGCGATGACTCCAATGTGAACTATCCGGTTCGCTTAGTAAAGAACCAATATATCGGAGACAGTTTAGGTGTCAGTGATATCCGTCTTGAATCCGGAGAGGGAGAAGCCTTTGACCAAGAAAAGGGTATTATTGTCGGAAATATCCGCATGGGATTTGGTCATTATCGTATTTCAATGGCTATCGCAAGTGCTGCCAACGCTCTTGGATATAAACCATATTGGATGGATTTAAACTCCTATCCGCAGACAACATGTACCAAGGTCATCAGTGCCCAGAATGATTTA
The DNA here is from genome assembly GCA_902772725.1 of Erysipelothrix rhusiopathiae. Lineage (GTDB taxonomy): Bacteria > Bacillota_I > Bacilli_A > Erysipelotrichales > Erysipelotrichaceae > RUG11795. The sequence goes on along the minus strand of CACYBS010000243.1, from coordinate 1,158 downwards.
TATTCACTCGGAAGCCGTATTTCCCAGAAATCAAAATTATTCAATCACTTTATCTGGGAACCGTTAAATTACGAAGGATTTAGAAAATTATCCTATAACGCATCCGATCAGAAAAATGCCGAACTGATGGCACCAATATTCCGTAATATCCCAAAGGATATCCCGCTTGTTGCGACCCACGTATGGCCGGCACAGGCTGCTCTTCATGGCGGTATGAAATACGTTGTGAATGCGATTCCGGATAACTGGCCTATGGCACTACACCTGGCAGAAGGCTCTGTACATACCATTCAGACCATGCAGTCCTATATGGGATATCGAATCTTGAACGGAATGAATGGAAAGAAAGTGTTGAATCCTATGCCTGCCCAAGATCTTGTATATACAGGACACTATATCGATCATGAATTAGTTTCCAATGTAGAAGTGGACTGCAAAGCCCGCATGGACCGTAAAGCCCAGGGCAAGCCGATGCGCTTCCTTCTATCAGTTGGCGGTGCAGGAGCACAAAGAGAATTTTTTGAAGCTATCATCCGCCATCTATTACCGGCAATTAAGGACAACAAAGCTGTACTGTATGTGAATGTAGGTGACTATAAAAATGTTTGGGAAGAGCTTACCGACAGTATTCCTGAGTTAAATAATATCTCCACCCTGCATTTCAATGACTGGACAGACACCGAGAATTTTGCCGAAAAGGCATTAACAGAAGATATAACCGGTGTTCATGCCTTCTGGCACGAAAATATCTTTGAAGCTGTATATTGTTCCAATCTGTTGATGAGAAGTTCAGATGTTCTTGTCACTAAACCAAGTGAATTCTCATTCTATCCGGTTCCGAAATTGTTTATCAAGCGGATCGGCGGACATGAAAGATGGGGAGCCATCCACTCTGCTGAAATGGGCGATGGCTCATTGGAATGTCGTGATGTCTTACATGCAGCCCAGATGATTGATCTTTTCATGAATGATGAAGTTATATTCCCACAGATGTGTGAAACAATTATTAAGAATAAAAAGGCCGGTCTATATGATGGCGCCTACAATGTTATTAAATTAGCGATGTCAATGAAGGAGATTAACTATTAGAAATCAACAAGAAAATAAAAATTTATTCTCAGTAGAATCAAGGCATGACGAAAAGAGCCTGATAAGGCT
>CACYBS010000242.1 GCA_902772725.1 Erysipelothrix rhusiopathiae | reverse complement strand
GTTGCGTTCGCATGCGGTAAAGACGATGAAAACCTGAACAAGAAGTTTGACGGCGGACGTCCTTCCAGCATCATCATCGCTGATCAGTTAACACCGAAGACATTAGGTGCTTTATTAGCTCACTTCGAAAACAAGATCATGTTCCAGGGCTTCACATGGAACGTAAACAGCTTCGACCAGGAAGGTGTACAGCTTGGTAAAGTATTAGCTAAGAAGGTATTAGCTCACGATACAGACGGCGCTCTTGCAGAACTGTCTAAATTATTAAACATCTAATAAAAATCAAGGCATAGTCGCTTCGGCTATGCCCTTTTTTTTAGAATCCAAGGAAATCATTGACTAAGATCACATGAATTCGATCTTGATGTTTCGAATAGCGTGTAATCAAAAATTGACAGCAGATGGTATCCGGATTCTTGCAGTTAAAACAGGAACCGGTCTTCACACACGGAGTATTTCCGCCAAAACGCTGCTTGTTGATGGGAGCTGCCACATTGCGGGCACGCTTGATCGCCGAGTCAAGATCATTACATACCTTATTCATGCCAACGATGAACACCACTTTTTTAGGTCCATAGGCAATGCAGGATACACGATTCGCATTGCCATCAATATTGACCAGTTCACCATCCTCTGTAATCGCATTACAGCTGGCAAGATACACATCGGCATCATAGGCGGCCAACATCGCAGCTCTGCGGTCTTCTGCCTCTTCTCGATCAATATAATTATAGTTACCATCCTTTAATGCATCCACCAGTCCAATCTCAATGACGGACATGCCGCCACCCATCGTTGCAGTACTTCCTTCCGGAATTAAAGATAAGGCGATTTTTAATGCTTCTTCCTTATCTGCTGCATAATAACCCGTCATATTACGGGAGCCCAGCCCTTTAATCACCTTTTGGGCTAACAGTTCATTTCTTTTTACAATATTCTTATCCATCCTATATACTCCTTCTTAATGTTAGTTTAACACCGCAAAATATCCATGCACAAAAAAAGAATCATCTTTCGATGATCCTTATGCATCAATTTCTTCAAATTGAGAATTATATAACTGGGCATAGAAACCGTCTTTTTCAATCAATTCATCATGATTTCCCTGCTCGACAATATCACCATCACGCATAACAAGAATGATATCGGCATTGCGAATCGTTGATAAACGATGCGCTATCACAAAGCTCGTTCTTCCCTTCATGAGTTCTTCCATAGCCGATTGAATCAAATGCTCGGTTCTGGTATCTACCGATGAAGTTGCCTCATCTAAAATTAAGATTGGCTTATCGGCAAGTAAGGCTCTTGCGATGGTTAAAAGCTGTTTCTGTCCCTGTGAGATATTGGTTGCCTCTTCATTGATGACCATTTGATACCCACCCGGTAAAGCCTGGATAAAGTGATCGGCCCTTGCCATGGTGGCAGCCTTGATGACCTCATCATCCGTGGCATCGAGTTTACCGTAGCGGATATTCTCCATAATGGTTCCGTTAAAAAGCCAAGTATCCTGTAAAACCATACCAAAGTTCTGACGAAGACTTGCCCTTGTCAAAGAAGGAATCGGATAGCCTCCTACCATAATCTGTCCTTCATTGACATCATAGAAGTGCATCAGCAGTTTGACAATGGTGGTCTTGCCGGCACCTGTCGGTCCGACAATCGCAACCATCTTACCGGCCTCTACATTTAAATTAAAATCATGAATAACAATGCGGTCTTTCTTATAACCAAACTTCGCATGATCAAATACGACATTTCCATCTAAGGCATCTACACTTACTGCATCCTTATCATCGGCTTCTTCCGGCTGGGATAAGAATTCAAAGATACGCTCGGCAGCGGCTGCCATGGACTGTAACATATTGGATACCTGTGCCAGCTGGGTAATCGGCTGGGTAAATCTTTTTACGTATTGCACAAAGGCGACAATATCACCAATCTCAATGGTTCCTCTTGCCGCAAGCATAGCTCCGCTTACCGCAATCGCTACATATCCTAAATTACTGATAAAATTCATGATTGGCTGCATTAAACCGGAGAAAAATTGGCTTTTCCAGGCGGATTCAAAAAGAATAGAGTTGGTTTCTCGGAAAGCTTCCAATTCTTCCTCTTCCCGATTAAAGGCCTTGACGATCTTCTGTCCGGCGAAGGTCTCTTCAATCTGACCATCAATTTTTCCTAAATACTTCTGTTGGGCAAAGAAATATTTCTGGGAATGTTTCACAATCACTGCCACAAGAACAACCGTGATCGGTAAGATAATCAAGGTAATTAATGTCATTAACGGTGATATCGACAACATCATCACCACAACACCGACTAAAGTGCAGATGGATGTGATCAATTGCGTAATCGATTGGTTGAGCGATTGTCCTAATATATCTACATCGTTGGTAATACGAGATAATACATCACCTACTGTATTGGATTCAAAATAAGCCAACGGCAAGCGGTTAATCTTTTCACTGATATCCTGGCGCATCTTATAGCTCATCTTCTGTGAGATGGTTGCCATTAACCAGCCCTGAATCATCGCAAAGCCGGCACTTAAGACATAGATGCCCATTAAAGACAATAAAATATTTCGAATATTGGTAAAATTAATCTCTCCGGTACCGGATAGTTTTGCGATAAGACCGTTAAACAATTCTGTAGTCGCATTACCTAATATTTTCGGTCCCACCACATTAAAAATTGTCGAACATACCGCAAAGATCATGACAATCAAAATCGCAATTTTATAAAGACCTAAGTAGGATAATAAACGCTTGATTGTTCCCTTAAAATCCTTTGGTTTCTGGTAGCGTCTGGACTGGCGGCGCGGTTTTCCGGTTTCAGCCATCACAACACACCTCCTGTCTTGGAAAGCTCAGCTTCGGAAAGCTGGCTTTGAGCAATCTCAAGATAGGTAGGGCATGTCTTCATCAGCTGTTCATGACTACCCTGTCCTACAATTCTGCCATCCTCCATGACTAAGATCTTGTCGGCATGTAAGATGGTACTGATACGCTGGGCAACGATGATGACCGTCGCATCTTCAATATGTTTATTGAGTTCGGTACGCAGCGCTAAATCGGTCTTATAATCCAACGCTGAAAAGGAATCATCAAATAAATAAATTTTAGGATGTTTTGCGATCGCTCGGGCAATGGATATACGCTGTTTCTGTCCTCCGGATACATTAGATCCTTCCTGGGCAATGGCAGATTGATACCCTTCCGGCATTGTTTGGATAAAGTCAGCCTGGGCAATCGAAGCGGCCTTCTCCATATCTTCATCACTTATCTTCTCATCCGCATATTTGATGTTGGACTCTACCGTACCGGAAAATAAGATTCCTTTCTGCGGTACATAACCGATTTGATCTCTTAACTTTTTCTGCGTAATATTTCGAATATCCACACCATCAAGTAAAATATGTCCTCTTGTGACATCATAAAAGCGCATGATCAAATTCAATAAGGTCGATTTACCGCATCCTGTAGATCCGATAATGGCTGTCGTTTCACCCGGTTTTGCCGTAAAGGAAATATCATAGATGGCTTCCTCCTTCGCACCCGGATACGCAAAGCCAACATTTTTAAACTCCAGTATTCCCTGAGAAATCTTTTCATCCTGCGGTATCGCAGGATCATATAAAGTAAGCGGTGTATCCAATACCTCTACAATACGGTCAGCTGCCACACCGGCTCTTGGAAGCATGATTGATATCGCCGACAACATCAAAAAGCCGATGACGATAACCATCGAATATGTAATAAATGCGGTTAAATCACCAACCTGAATTGTTCCTAAATCCACCTTGCTGGCACCGACCCATACGATCAATACCGAGATTCCATTCATGATCAACATCATGACCGGCATCATAAATGCCATGGTTCTGCCGGTAAACAATTGCGTAGAATATAAATCATTGTTGGCAGTTTCGAAGCGTTTTTCTTCATATTGTTCCCGATTAAAGGCACGAATCGGCATAATACCGGTTAATAATTCTCGGCTGACTAAATTTAAACGGTCCACCAACATCTGCATCTTTTTAAATTTCGGCATGGCGATCGCAATAAGAATACCCACCAGTGCCGCCAACATAATAACAGCCATCACAATGATCCAGCTCATACCGGAACCGGTCTCAATTACCTTAATGATTCCAAAGATACCTAAAATAGGCGCATAAGCCACCATTCTCAACATCATCACAATCACAAACTGCACCTGCTGGATATCATTGGTACAGCGGGTAATCAGCGATGCCGTGGAAAAGCGTTCCATCTGCTCGGATGAAAACTGCATAACCTTTTTATATACGGATTCACGAAGATTCATGGCCACTCCGGCTGATGTTCTTGAGGCAAGGTATCCGATCAATACCGCTGAAGCAGACATCAGAAGTGCCATCAATACCATCTTCATACCAATTGATAATAAATATTGGTTTTGAATATCCTTTACTTCGATATTCTGAGCTTCATATTCTTTGGCAACATATTGAACGGCAATTTGATTGAGATAGGTATCACTCATATCGGAATTTGCCTGCATCATGCCATCAATCTGTTTTAACAGATCTTCTTTTGTCATAAGCCCGGCATCGATCATCTGTTTGATATCCGAGATAGAATAATTCGGTATCCTCTCCAATTGGAGGACAATACTTTCCGGTTTGATAAGAGCCGCATTGAGTGACTGCCTGTCGATATTTTCATTGAGATGAAGGATCTCATCTCCGGAATACGAATCTTTAACCATCTCAATATCCTTTTCATCCATAAAAAGATATAGATCCTCTAAAGATTCACTTCGAATTGAACTTGGCACGGCATCCTCTATACCGTTCTGCTGGAGGCCGACATTTAAGATATTGCTGGTATAGCTGGGTAAGGAAAGATCGCAATATGCCTGTAATGTCAACAAAAGGACAATGATAAAGACATTTCTTTTGGAATCTTTCAAAAATTTAAATATATTTTTCAAAATAGGACCTCCTAGTATTGGTATTATAATATTTTTTTATCAAAAACTTAACTTGTATGCACATATTTTAACGATATATACATATGAAATGAAATCATTCAACTTTTACATAGTTTCAGCTATAATAAGTGGGTTGAAACAGAAGGTGAATAAAATGATATATGATCAAATTGATAAACACTTATGGGAATTGGCAAATCAATCCGATATGGATTTAAAGGAGCAGTATGACAAGATTGATGAAGTCTGTATGATTAACTCGAATCGAATCTTATCGGCCTTTATTGAAAATAAGGTTTCTTATGCTGATTTCAGTGACATCAATGGATATGGTAACTATGACAGCGGTCGTGATAAGTTAGAAGATATCTTTGCGAAAGTGCTTGGTTGTGAGGATGCCCTTGTCCGAGCACAGATTATGAGCGGAACCAATGCCTTATATCTTGCCTTTTCTGCCTTATTAAAATATGGGGATACGATGATCTCTATATCCGGTGCTCCTTATGATTCCCTGCAGGAACAGATCGGTATCATCGGAAATTCCAGCCAGTCTTTAAAGGCATATGGTGTAAAGTATGAGCAGATTGATTTAATCGATGATGAATTTGATGAAGAAACCATCGTAGAAAGATTAAAAAGACAAGATGTAAAGCTGGTAGAAATACAGCGCTCACGAGGATACTCTAACCGTCTTTCCTTAACTATCGCAAAGATTGAACATGTGATCAAAAAGATTCGTGAAGTCAATCAAGATGTCATCATCATGGTAGACAACTGTTACGGTGAGCTGGTCGAAGAAAAAGAACCGGGACATGTCGGAGCGGATATCGTAGTAGGCTCCTTAATGAAAAATTTAGGCGGCGGTGTGGCCGCAACCGGTGGTTATATCGCAGGTAATGCGGATTTAATTCAGATGGTGGCAGAGCGATTAACCGCACCCGGTATCGGAAAAGATTTAGGAGCTAACTTCAACCAGAACAACTCCTTCTTTAAAGGGATCTTCATGGCACCGAGTGCCGTAAAAAATGCCTTAAAGACCGCAGTATTCGCATCGTATATGTTAGAAAAGCTGGGATATAAAAATGTATCACCGAGATATAATGAACCGAGAACCGATATCATCCAGACATTGGAATTGGGAACCAAAGAGAATCTTGTACGCTTTACCCAGGGTATTCAATCGGCTTCCCCGATTGATTCCTATGTTCGTGTACTTCCTGCTCCTATGTCGGGATATCCATTTGATGAAGTCATGGCAGCCGGCAGCTTTACCCAGGGCAGCACGATTGAGCTCAGTGCCGATGCACCGATGGTAGAACCATATACCTTATATATGCAGGGTGGCTTAACGACCGAATACGGTAAATTATCCATTCTTCTTGCCCTGACAAAGATGACAAATCCGGAATAATATCCGGATTTTTGTTTGGATATTTTGAAAAGTATGATATGTATATCGTATACATGCGAGGTAATTAATTTTGAGATATACACGACATATTGGATACGGTGCTCTTTTAGGAGCATCGATGATGATGGCAGTCGGAATGAGTGTGAAAGCCGAAGAAAAGGAACAAGTTACAGAACCCGTTTCTATGAACCCTGTTCATGGTGTTCCGACCGGAATAAATACACATTTTGCGGAAATGATAGGTATGTTGGTGTCATCGATTATAGGAATCTATCTATTCAGAAAAAAAGAGAGATAAAGAAAAGACCGGAGAATGTTTCTTCGGTCTTAATTGCTTCCCATCTGTCCTCCGTCAATTCGAATGACAGTATTGTTGATATAATCCGCCTTGTCGCTGATTAAAGAAGCATCTACACAATTTCTACTTCGCCATAAAGTCAAAAGATCAAAATCCCTATCTTAAAAAGAGACTATTCATTATTAACGAGTCATCAGATACAGCAATCATTGCAGAAGGAACGCAAGATAAAAAGGCAAAGTTATTTTGTTATCAATGACCCCAATATTATATTCACCGAGTTTTATCATATTATCTGCATTATATCTCACCTTATCATTTAAAACAGTTTTTGCAGATTTAGAATTTCCTGTTCGCGATTTTACTTCAACAACACTCAGCAAATCGTTTATGACAGACACAAAATCTATTTCCAGTCCGCTATCTTTATGAAAGTAATATAAAGGAATACTGTTTTTGGAAAAAGCATCAGCAATAATATTTTCATAAATAGCTCCGTTATAGATATTCAAATTATCATTAAGTATCTTACTTGCTGTGCCTTTACCAAGCAGAGAAATAAATAATCCACTGTCAACAAAATACAGTTTAAATATATTATCAATTTTATATCCTTCCAGAGGTCGGTCTATATTACTGAGATTATAACAGATATTAATTAAACCATAATCTTTAAGCCACTGTATTGCTGGCATATACTCACTGGATCTACCCTTTTTGGATATTGCAGAGAAAACAAATTTCTTATTTTCTTTTGCCAGCTGCGCAGGAATAGAATCAAATACATTGTTAATTCTTGCCAGCAAAACCATATTCGTTTCTTCCTGTTCGTTTTCATCCAGATGCTTTCCAAAGTCATCTTTGTATTCTTCAATTAGATCCCTTTGCTCATCATATACAGCATTCATGTCATTTGAACTTACAAATACATCTACAATTCTAGGTAACCCTCCAACACAGATATATTCCTTGAAATATCTGATCATAGCTCTATGCGTTGTCTCGCTGATTTTCGTCAGATTATGATATGAGTCTTTAAGATAATCTATAACGTTTTCCTGTATTCCTTTAGCCCACAGAAACTCTTCAAAATCCATTGGTTTCATATAAATGGTCTTTTCAAACCCAACTGGAACGCCTTTTGATTTTTTTTTGTTGTAGCCTTTAATTCCTAATAACGATCCCGTTCCTATAACATCATATCTTCCATCCTCAACGAATTCTTTAATGCTGCTTCTGGCATTTGCACATTCCTGAATTTCATCAAAAATAATGACCGTCTTGTAAGGAACAAATCTCGCATTCGGAAGCAGTGCCGATAAGTCAGTTGTAATCCTGTTAACAATTAGATCCTCATCAAATATTCTTTTTGCCGAGTTATTGCTTTTAAAGTTTACATATACAACATTTTCGTAATTTTCCTTCGCAAATGCACGTACAATTGTTGTTTTCCCCACTTGTCTCAATCCTTTTATAATCAGGGCTTTCTTATGAGGTGATTTTTTCCAAGCCTGCATTTCATCTGTTATTTTTCTTCTATACATACTATGATTTTACACTTTTTCAAGCGACTTTTCGGTATATAATTACACTTTTTCAAGCGACTTTTCCTTAAAACATCACACTTTTTCAAGCGAGTTTGTTTCAAATAAAAAGAAGTTGAGCTGCATAAACATCCCAACCCCCGAAATTTTCTCATTTTTTAATTGCTTCCCATCTGTCCTCCGTCAATTCGGATGACAGTATTGTTGATATAATCCGCTTTGTCGCTGATTAAAAAATGTACCAGATGAGCCACTTCTTCCGGTTCACCATAGCGTTTTACCAGAATCTTTTCAGTTTCCTGTTTTAAGAACTCTTCATCGTAACCATCTAATTCTGATTCGGTTCCGATAAAACCCGGGGCAACCGCATTGACATGTACGTAAGGTCCAAACTGCACTGCCAGATTGTGTGTTAATGAGATCAGGGCAGCTTTGGATGCATCATAATCAAAGCACATCGGATAGTAGGTATTAATGCCGTTCGTGGAAGAAATATTGACAATCCGTCCATATTCCTTTTTGAGCATTTCAGGATATACTCTCTTGGCCGAATTGTATGCTCCTACTACATTGACATCCAGGGTTCTTCGAAATTCATCCGCATTTTTTAAATGGAATAAATTCGATAAATCGATGGCGGCATTGTTGATTAAAACATCCACACTTCCAAGTGTTTTCTCAATTTGAGAGACCATTTCATCCACCTGTGATTCATCCGATACATCCGCCTTTATGGCAATGCATCTAACACCATAGGTATTTAAAATAGATTCTCTTAATTTCTCAGCTTCCTTATGGGAACTGAGATAATTGATCACGATATCGTAGCCGTGTTCTGCCAGCTCTAGGGCAATGGCCTTACCGATTCCTTTAGCAGCTCCGGTTATGAGTACAAGCTTATGCTCTTCCGTCGTATTTTCCATCTGTTGTATGAACGATGATCTTCTCACCTTCCGCAATAAACTGCGGGATACGGAGAGATAAACCTGTATCTGTTACTGCATCCTTTGTCTGGTTTGTCGGTGCACCCTTGATTGGAGGTGTTGTTTCAACAACAGTCAGCTCAACCTTTTCAGGTACAGATACGTCTAACAGTTCGCCTTCGAAGAACATCAATGAAACATTTCTGCCTTCTACGATGTAATACTTATTATCACCGATATGATCAGCTGTTAATTCGTAAGTATCATATGTATCCATATCCATAAAGTAATAGATATCATCTGCCATGTAGGAATACTGAGCAGCCTTCTTTTCGATATTAGCTGCATCAAATTTTGTGTTTGCGTTGAAATTTCTTTCCTGTGTAGAACCTGTCTTCAGATTCTTCATCTTTGTCTTTAAAATCGCAGCGCCTTTACCAGGCTTTACATGCTGGAAGTCTAAAACTACCCATGGATCACCATCTACGATTACTGTTAAACCTGTTCTAAAATCTCCTGCTTCAATAGCCATAAATTTATTCTCCTCTTTTTTCTTTTTACATTCCTATGATATAGACAAATTGATTAAATATCAAATTTTTTTTTTTTTTTTTTACCTTCAATGACCGCCAGCGCAAGTATGCCGGCAATAATCAACATAATAAAGAAATACTGCTTTGCGGTAAGTTTCTCTTTTAGGAATATTCGGGATAGAATCAAGGATACCACACAGACCGAAGAAATAATCGGTGCTGCGATTGCTCCGTTTCCGCTCATCGCATAGACATACGTAAACTGCCCTGCCGTCTCACAAAGGGCTGCCAGAAACTTATCCTTCTGCTTCAGCGGTTCAAATTTCACGTTCCGCAAGCGGATAAAGATATAAAGAATAATCGCGCAGATCGCAAAGGTTAACTCATACGATGTATTGGCCACCTCTTCGATGGTTGCCTCTGTGACATTACGCAATGGTGTTGTTGCCATATCCAGATAATAGATATCCAGAAAACTTCCAAACGCATCTAACAAGGCATAGAGAAACGGCATTGAAAAGGCAATGACTGCCATTGTCTTTCCTAATTTCTTTCTACGGTCCGTATCCCCGGAACTCTCTAAAAAGCCGATTCCTAATATACCAATCACAATAAGTACAATTGCGGCAACTGCCGGACCGGATATCTTTTCTCCAAGAAGTACAACTGCCAGTACCGAACACAAGGCACCGGATGTATTTTCAATCGGATCGGAAATCGATTCTTCAATGAACCTTACTCCAAAGAAAGAAAATCCCATGGAAATAATATACAACAGTGATACGGGAGCATATTGAATCAAGTTGATCGGATCATATCCGATATTCTTGGTCAAAAGTGTATAAATCGCATGAATTCCCATCACAATACCGACGGCAATCGAGATTTTTAAATGTCCGTACTTCTCATCGGGATGGGCTCCCTTCTTATAGAAAAGCTCCGCAAACCCCCAAATTAATGTAGTGGCCAGCGTAAAAAACAACCACATAATCTCACCTCTCAAACATTCACCATTATAACAAAATCCTCCTCCTGATGAAAATGAAATCAACTATTTGAGTTCGATATAACCGGTAGAAAAGTCAAGAGATGGATCTTTATCGCATTTAAAGGATATGGATATTTTTACTTCTTTATTTTCATATCCATCAAAGCTCTCATCATGTACTCGAATATGTTCTTCATGGAACAAATAACCGGCAGGAACAGCCATATCATAAATCACATTGTAGTCAATCGTTTTTCCGTCAATCAACATGTTGTCGGAATCAATCGTAAAGTCATGTTCCGATTTATTTTGGACATATAAAGAGTATCCTCTATGATCTTCGCTGTCCTTGGAATACACATCGACAAGATCGGATGAATAAATAAGATTTCCTTCCGGCTCTATGTCGATATCATCCAGAATGGCGCTTGTCTTGACACGAATGCAGTCCTTTACCTCGTAGCGCTTCGTATAGTCTTTGGACTCCATGGAAATGCGGTTAAAGATTATTTCCGATATCGCATTGCCCGGTACATTATAGGCCTTTTCATAAAATACGGTCGTTCCCGGATCAAAAGTATCATATACAAACAGATAATAATGATCGGATATTCCATTCATACCTGCCGTTTTCATCACAACACGCTGTTTTTCACCCGTATTATTTTCTACCGTAAATTCAATCTTCAGCGGTGAAAAGGATGATGTTCTGCTCTCTTCATAGAATCCTGTAATCTTAATGGATAAGCCATCGTGTTCAAAGATCGTTTCATCCCCAATCACATGATAATTCGAGCGCACATAGTGGTCGTAGGAATTTTCATTGACATCTTCATCCTTACGGCTCTCAGAGCGATATGAAAAGAACAGAGATGCCGTAATTAAAGATGCCACAAACACAAGAAAGCACACCAATGTGACAATGGAATAACGTAATCCTTTAGCGGTAGGTGCGGATTTTACTTCTGCCTTTTTACGCTGGATCTCTGCTGAGATATGCGCTTGATCATTCACCCACTCATCATCAATTTCATTGCGCTTATTCCATTGTTTATCTTCTCCGTATGGGGCCCCGCAATTCGGGCAGTGTGTATGGATACGGGTATCAATGGTACTTCCGCAATAATCACAGGTAATAATCGGATCTTCTCTTTTAAATTTATCTGCTTTTCGATCGGCGGCAATTTGAAATTCTTCTCTGGATAAGACATCGGCATTAATGCGCATATATCGAATCAATAAGACAATGATCACAACCACCAATACGACAATCATTATAACCGCAAACATGTATTCACCTCATTTTCGCAATACAAGTATACCACTAAAAAAATCCCCCGAAGGGGATTTGATTCAATTACATTAATTTACGGAACATTTCTTCGAATTCTTCTAAGGAAGCCGGTCTTGGGTTACCAGGTGCACATGCATCGGCAGCTGCGGATTCACATAAGAATGGAAGATCTTCTTCTTTTAATTTTTCTAACTTAGTTGGGATACCAACATCTACAGATAACTGACGTACTGCATCAACAGCAGCCTTACGGTAAGTTTCCTGATCCATACCTGTAGTATCTACACCTAATGCTTCAGCGATGTCTTTGAACTTTTCACCTGTGCAAGGAGCGTTGAATTCCATAACGATCGGTAACATCATAGCGCAGGCAACACCGTGCGGTGTATCATAAACAGCACCTAATGTATGAGCCATAGAGTGAGCGATACCTAAACCAACGTTAGAGTAAGCCATAGCTGTAACGTACTGGGCAAGAGCCATACCTTCACGTCCATCCGGATCGTTGGCAACAGCTTTACGTAAGTTTTTACCGATTAACTTAATAGCTTCTAAGTTAAGAACATCTGCAAGTTCCCATGCAGCTGCAGTAGTATAACCTTCAATGGCATGAGTTAATGCGTCCATACCGGTAGAAGCAGTTAAACCCTTAGGCATAGAGGACATCATATCCGGGTCAACAACCGCAACATCAGGAATATCGTTAGGGTCTACGCATACGAATTTACGTTTCTTTTCAACGTCTGTTACTACATAGTTGATTGTAGATTCAGCACCTGTTCCTCCTGTAGTCGGAACTGCGATTGTGAATACAGTACGTTTCTTAGTAGGTGCAACACCTTCCAAAGAACGAACGTCCGCGAATTCAGGGTTGTTTACGATGATACCGATACCTTTACCTGTATCCATAGAAGAACCACCACCGATAGTAATCATGAAATCAGCGCCGGAAGCCTTATAAGCTTCAACACCATGCTGGATGTTTTCGATAGTTGGGTTTGGTTTAATATCAGAATAAACTACAAAGTCAATTCCATTGGCAGCCAATAAATCAGTAACTTTGGATGTTACACCAAATTTTACCAAATCAGGGTCAGAAGCTACGAAAGCTTTCTTTAAGCCGCGTGCTTTTACGATACCCGGGATTTCCTGGATAGCTCCATGTCCATGGTAAGAAATACCATTTAAGACAAAACGATTAACAGTCATATTAATACTCTCCTTTTCTGTTTGTTAAGTTTATTATATATCAACAAGTTGTAATTATCTTTAATTTTATAGATTTTTCATTCTTCCCAGTTTCTTAAAATGTACATCTTCAATGGTCTCAATCGGGAATTCAGACTTTGCGCGAACATTTTCAAAAGGACATTCTACGATTCCGATATATAGAGGCGGCATCTTCCCTCTTCTTGCCTCTTTATCAAACGGTCGTCCATTGGTTACCATCAATACTTCATGGGCATGCAGATATAATTCTTCTTCATCCTGCTCAATTAAGCGCATTTCGCCTTTGGCGATTACAGATCGATAGTCATGTTTATGGCCATTGAGTCTGTCTTCCGGAAAGTCCTGAAAAGCACTCATATTTAAACATACCTTTGGATTTGCCTTAAACAGATCTACCTTGTGGCCCTGTTTCGCAAAGTGAAAATAAAAGATAAATGAAGTATCGGTTCTCTCATATCCAAAATTCATCGGTACCACATATGGATATCCATCATCATCAAACATCCCTACATGACAGGTATCAAACAATCCTAACATTTCTTCGATGAAATCAACATTGGTTACCTCTCTTGTCTTTAAACGCATTGGTACATGATTCATATATTTAATCCTCCTTTATCATTATTATACTGAGTTTTCATTCATTGATTAACCCATCACAATATGAAATAATACGCCTGTAGGAGATGAAATCATGAATACAAATAAATACGGAAATCAGGATGAAAAAGAAAAAAGCCGGTCTCTTTCACCGGCAGAACAGAAACGGTTAATCGAATTTGAAAAGCTGTCCGATTCAATGATTGAAAACGGATATAAACGTGTGGATCTTACCATCAGTATCGTGAAGGCAAATATCTTTGCGATTGTCCTTCTTGTTCCGCTCTTTTTGATCGGGGTAGGTGCTTTTGTGCTCTACAATAAAGACACAGTTTCCTTTTCCCAAAGTCCTCTGGAATTTATCATCTTTGTGCTGTCCTTTATTGCAGCAATCTTTGTTCATGAAGGAATACACGGTCTTACATGGTCCATGTTTACCCCGCATGGATTTAAGGATATTGAATTTGGGTTTATGAAACAATACTTAACACCATATTGCACCTGTAAGGTTCCTCTTCAAAAGTCGCAGTATATCTTAGGTGCCATTATGCCTTTTCTGGTATTAGGTGTTCTTCCTATGATTATAGGTGTTCTATGTAATTCATGGTTGACATTATTTTTTGGCATTATCATGGCAGATTCGGCTGCCGGTGATCTTATGATCATCTACCATATATTACGTTATAAAACAAATGCCAAAGAGCTGGTGTATATGGACCATCCTACCCAGGGCGGCGGTGTAGTATTCGAAAAATAATAGAGGTGCATCCAAACGGATGCACCTATTTGTTTATTCAATCGCAATTGTAGAAGTTTTAGGAAGCTTTTTAGTTTCTTTTTTCGGGAAGGTCAAGCGTAATACGCCATCTTCGTATTTTGCCTTAATATCTTCTTCCGTAATATTTTCACCTACATAGAAGCTTCTTTGCATAGTTCCGGAATAACGTTCCTGACGAATCAATTTACCTTCTTTGTTCTCTTCTTTTTCATCCAATCCCTTAGCAGCGGTGATTGTTAAATAACCCTCATTTAAAGCTAATTTTAACTGATCTTTATGGAAGCCCGGTAAATCGATATCGACTTCGTACTTGTCATCGTGTTCACGAACATCGGTTCTCATCAACATATTAGCATGTTTGCCATACAGCTTCTTTTCTGTCTCATGATTCCATCTTGGTTCCGGGAACCAGTCATCAAACCAATCATCAAATAAATCTTCTGTAAAAATTTTTGGATACATCATAGAACATACCTCCTTTTGTCATCATACTCTGTGTGACTATGATATCCGCAAGGGGACGGAGCATTGTCTCTGTTCCTTTGTTCAACTATGTTATAGTCCTATTTTTAGCACTTGTCAAGTATGAGTGCTAAAAATTTTCAGTATTTTTTTAGTATGCTGACTTTTCCACTTTTCAGTCCAATTCGTACATATTTGATTTAAATTTATGTTTCTCTGTTATATTAAAGATGCAAAGAAAGAAGGACAGACCAATGGGAAAGTAAGCTTCCTATCTATAGCTGCATACCTCTATAGATAGAGTACAAAAAAAGGTATTTAACATAGATCAAATAAGAGAAAGGAGTAAACATGAACAGATTTATCTCTTAAAAGGCCCTTACAAGTAAGATAAGAAAGTAAGGGCCTTAAAATTTGTCTTTTTTTTTGGTTAGGGAAACTATTTTATAAAACAATGCCATAACCGGCTTTTTTATTTTCAAATCGCCCGATTATGAATTATTCAATACGGTTCTTTACAAATTCCATCATTCTTTCAAAGGCATCTCTTGCCACTTCATCTACACGTTCAGAGGCAACAAAACAATGTGGCATTTGAAGATTCTTTTCTGCCAGTGGATCAATTAATATATGGGGCACATCAGCTTTAGTTAACGCATCGTTCATGGATCTCATGTCCACATAATACTCACTTCCAAGAAGTACTGCAGGCGGATAATCAGAATTGACCCATAGAATATTATTGTACCGCTTTACTTCTTCCCCACTTAAAAAGATCGATCCCTTTACATAATTCCCTACAAGAATTTTCGTTGCCAAAGAAAACTTGTCATATACAAGCGGTGCGTCATCGAGTACTAAAGCCATAATCTGGCTTGGTTTGATTGCGGGCACAATTCCCAAAGTTTCTGCGTAATCCGGATTGGTAATGACACTCCCTAACTGGCTGGTCATAATCGCTCCCGCAGAAGATCCCATGATCACAACATGGTCCATATCGAGATGATATTCCTGTGCGTGTTCTCTCAGAAATTGAAAAGCTTCGTTTGCCTGCACCAAAGGTGATGGGAAGTGATATTCAGGAACCAACACATAATCAATATTCACAAGATTAAACCCTTCGAAACAGATATCGTCCAAAAGTGCTGTCGTGTCGCTTGCGGCAAGAGGATCTCCTACATTCTTACTTCCGCCAAAGAATCCTCCCCCATGGAAGTAAATTAATGTTGGATTGTCTGCAGATCTATCCTTATTTGGATACGTAATATCAAGATAGCTGTTAGGAAAGTTCTCTGAATACTTAATCTCTGTAATGACATACTGTCCATTATCCTTAATTCCTTCAATCGGCTCGCTAAGCGGTTCATAAGAATTAACTGTGTTCACAGTATCGGCTGATAATTTTTGAATCGTACCTACGATAATCTGCGTATTTAACATTAGAGTCAAAGCGATTACCACTGTAAACGTTAGTAAGACTGCTGCGATTTTCAAGATAATATGTCTCTTTTTTCCTGTTTTTCTACTCATATGTTTTTCTCTACATCCTGCCAATTATTATTATGAAGGAGCTCTGCATTCTCTCCATTAAAGACTGCAGCAGCTTGTTGATCACCTTGCAGCTGCCACAACATCCATGCCGTCATATAGCCATCACTTTTCGCCAGCATATCTTCGTGCTCTGCCCCAGTAACTCTTGCACGTACCTTTAGCACATCATCGCTGATTGTTTCATAATTTTCGACCATGGAAGCAAGCGGTGCAACCCCGGCATATTCCTTCGTGATATCCGGCACACCCTTATCATCCGTTTCACCGGTTCCTGCTACCATGAAATAAGGTATCTTTATCTTTGAAACATCATATTTCCACCCCAAATTTTCCGCAAGGAACGGATAAGCTGCACTCCCGGTAAAAATCGTTTTATACACAGTTCCATTATCATACATCGTTAGTGCCGCCAAGGCTCCGGCTCCTCCTTGTGAGAATCCCACGATTCCGATATGATCTGCGTCCAGTCTGCCGTTTAGTGGATGACCTTGTGGAAGACTCAAGAGGTAGTCGAGCATAATGGATGTTGTTTCACCGGTACCCGTCTGCGGGTCTTCGTTTCCTACCACAATGAATCCCCACGACGCAAGCCGCTTAAACCATGGTTCATATTTAAATGCAGGTGTTCCGCTGGCATTCACTACGACAATCACAGGATATTTTTTATCGCTGCCGATCAGCTCAGAAGGATACCAGAAGCGTACCTTTTTGATTGACTCATTATCGGATGGATCATCAAAAGAGGAAACCTCATACTCACCGAGTTGCGAATACTTCTTTTCAAGTGTGGCAGAAGAAGAAAAATAAGTATAATAATTCTCTTTAACAGAACTCTTCTTCGCTGTTATTACTCCTTTGACTGCAAGCACAGCCACCGGAACTGTTATAACGAAAAGAATCACACCAAAGATTTTCATGCCCTTTACCATAATGACCTCCTTGACAGGTTGTTTAGCCAAATGTATCATGTCATTAATGATGATACAAGTGTTTCATCAAAATGATACATAAAAGGGAGGTCTGTTTCATCAAATGAATATGAACAATCAACAGAAAAACACCTATGTAAAAAAACAGATTACCGCAGCTCTTCTTGCGCTCCTTAAAGAAAAAACTCTTTCGGACATCTCTGTGAGCGAACTTGCGAACAAAGCCCAAATCGGTCGTGTTTCTTTCTACAGAAATTATCAGAATAAAGAAGATATCTTGAGAGAAGAATCAGACCGCCTCATTAGAAAGTGGGGCGAACTGTATGAATCAAACCCGGAATCAAAACCGGAAACATTGTTCCCGTCTCTGTTTGACTTCTATCGGGAACATAGAGAATTTTATACGACACTCTATAATGCCGGAATGTCCTCCATCATGATGGACACGATTCTAAGTACGATCCAAATCACACCTGAAATGCAGAACCTGGAAGCCTACATGAAATCTTTCTGGGCATACGGTATTTATGGATGGCTTATCGAATGGATCAAACGCGGTATGCCGGAAAGCGGAAAAGAATTGAGTGTACTTCTTTCACTTGCCCGCAAAAATTAAAAATACCCAATCATCAAATTTACTTAATCTGACGATTGGGTATTTTCTTTTAAGAAGACCCTTAATATTTGTCTGTTTTAAATTAATCCTAAATGTTTAAACGCATTCCACAAACCATCATCATCCGTTCCGGTTGTGATATAATCCGCTGCATTTTTGGCACTGTCATTACCCGATCCCATTGCAACCGAGTATCCGCAAAGTTCAAACATCCCAACATCCACGGCCTCATCACCAAAGGCAATCGTATCTTCCTTTTTTGCCCCCAGATAATCGAGCAGGAATTGAATCGCATCCGCTTTGTTGATGCCTTCCGGTGAAGCATCGCCATGGGAGCAGTTTGGGGCATCCCCTCCCCAGCATCCGATATGTAGATAAGGGAAACGCTCTTTGGCTGCCAGATAATCTTCCCAGCTGTTTAGTCTGAAGCTGATCTTATTGACATCATCCCGATACGGAGAAGCACCATAGATCATTCTTTCAAAGAATTCTCCGTATTCCGGATCTTTGCCAAACTTCTTTCGATAAGCTGCATAAGATACTTCCTTATATTTTTCAGAAGGATACAGTCCGCTGTTTGCCTCCAAATAGAATTCCATGTCTCTTTCTTTACACCAGTCCACGATATCACGGCATTCTTCTTCGCTTAATTTCTTGTGCAGAATGGTCTTTCCGTGATCCTCTACATAACAGCCGTTTCCTCCAATCATGCCATCCAATCCGATATCCCAGATATCCTCATAGACCTCTGCCTTGGACCTGCCGGTACAGATATAAGCCAAATGACCGTTTTCTCTTGCCTTACGGATCGCTTCTATAGCTGACTTTGGGGGCTTATTATAAGTTGGAGAACATAATGTTCCATCCACATCAATAAATAGGATTTTCCGCATAATTTT
The DNA here is from genome assembly GCA_902772725.1 of Erysipelothrix rhusiopathiae. Classification (GTDB taxonomy): domain Bacteria; phylum Bacillota_I; class Bacilli_A; order Erysipelotrichales; family Erysipelotrichaceae; genus RUG11795. Next base: position 8,072 of record CACYBS010000242.1, on the reverse strand, counting down.
TCTCTCTTTCTTTGATTAGTATGACATATGCTGATAAAAAGAAAAACCAAAACGCTTTCGTTATGGTTCTTCATTGATTTTTTTATTAAACCAGGATATCGATACAATATCGGTAAAGATATCTCCAATTAACTGTGCCCATACAAGTCCATACATTCCAAATAACCGATCCATGATCCATAAGATCGGAATATATAGAATCAGCTGTCTTAATACCGCAAGCTTTAAGGCAATCTTTCCTTCTCCCATCGCCTGGAAGGAATATAGAGTATGGAAAGCCATAAACATAAACGGTGTCGCAAGACATCTTGCCCGTAAGAACGATGCACCAAGTGCCACGGTTTGCCTTTCATTGATAAAGATCTGCATGATCTGTGGGGCAGCCAATTCATAAAGAACGATACTGAAAGCTGCCACAATTAAGCCGCACATTCGAGAAAAACGGATGGTTTCCTTCATTCTTTCTTTATTGCGGGCTGTATAGTTATAGGCAAGAATCGGAATCATACCCTGGCAGATTCCTACCCCGGTATTTAAAGGAATACGCTCTGCCTTTAATACAATTCCAATCGCAGCTAGCGCGATATCTCCATAAGCCGACATTAACTTATTGATCATCACCTGAGATATATCAAACAATAAATTGGATATACCTCCCGGAATCCCTGTCACAAAGATGGATTTAATACTGGAAGCTTCCGGTTTGGCATCCTTGATGGAAAGCGATAATACCGATTGATTTTTTGAAAGATGAATCTGAATCATAAAATAGATCATCGTAATCACATTGGAAAGTAAGGTAGCAATGCCCGCACCGACAATTTCATATCCCTTTGGTAATAACACAAACATAAATAAGGGATCGAGTATCACATTAAGGATGCCTCCCATCGATACGCCAAATCCTGCCTTGCCGGAAAATCCGGTAGCCCGTAACAACTGGGCACAGGTTAATTGAAGTACGGTCGGAACCGATCCTAATACCACAACACAGAAGGCATATTGATAAGCATAGGTAAAAGTATTCGAACTCGCTCCTAACAAATTCAAAAGCGGATTCATAAACATCAATATAAATACAGACCATACAAGACCAATTAAAATAGCCGTATAGAAAGTAAATGCACTGACCTTACCGGCTTCTTCTCTTCTATGTGCTCCTAACAGTCTTGAGATTAAGGTGCCTCCGCCCATACCGATCACACCGGATAAGGCATTGGATATATTGAATATCGGAAGAATCAAAGAGGCTCCTGCCACCATATAGGGATTGCCTGTTCTTCCTACAAAAAAGGTATCTGCTAAATTATAGACAAGTACAATCAACTGACCAATGACAGTCGGTACCGCCATCTTTAAAACTGCCTGTTTGACAGGCATATCGCGAAATATTTGTTCATCCTTTACAACTGCTTCACTCATAATCTCATCTCCTTAGCTATTATACAAAAAAAGTCTTTGATTGACTCAAAGACTACTCATTTTCAATATCTTTCTGCATCTTTCTAAATAAGAAGATCGAAATGATAAAACATACAATTTCCGTAATCGGAATCGCTGCCCAGATGATGAATAAGCTTTTAAACATCATGGAGAGCAGATAGAAGAATGCGACCGGTAAAATAAATCCTCTAAGCACATTCACAATCAGCGTAAAGCGGGCGTGATCCATAGCCTGCATAGCCGAAGACAATACAATGGTAACACCACCGAAGAATAAAGATGCAATACAGAAGCGAAGTGCTGTTACCCCAAATGACATCATCGTTTCCGAGGCATTGAACATCATCAATAATGTTTCCGGAATACATTCCAGTACGATCGTTTCTACAATCATGATGATCGCAATGGCAGTTACCGCATAGCGGATCGCTCCATATACACGGTCCATCGCTCTGGTACCATGGTTATAAGAGAGAATCGGAACCAATCCATTATTTAATCCAAAGCCCGGCATGTAACAGAAATTCTGAATCTTCATCCAGATACCGTAAACCGCAGTTGCGGTTGTAGAGTACGTTAATAAGACCTGATTGATAAAGAAGCTGGACATCGATGTTAAGCCCATCGTAATCATGGAAGGAAAACCAACCTTATAGATATCTTTGGCAGCCTGCAGGGATGGATGAAATACTTTATCCAGTTCTATATTAGCCCATGGATTTTTCTTAACATTTAAGAAAAAGGCAATAATAGCTGCTAAGATCTGTCCAAGTACGGTCGCAAGAGCAGCTCCGGCAATTCCCATTTCCGGGAACGGACCGATTCCGAATATTAATAATGGATCAAAAATAATATTAAATACAGCTCCGCTGGCCATGGAGATCATCGCAAACTTGGCATTTCCGGTTGCCGTCAACATCTTTTCAAACAACTGTCCGAAAAAAGACCCAAAACAGAGAATCAAAACAATCGATAAATACGTAGTTCCGTAATCAACAATCGATTGCACATTTGTCTGCATCGCATAAAAAGCGTGAGAAGCTGTTAGTCCTAAAGCGATAAATACAACTACATATACAATGTTAAGAAAAACACCGGTATTTACGATATTGCTGATCTTATCGTGATTCTGCTGGGCAATGGCACGAGGCAGCCCGGCATTGATACCTACACCGGTACCGATGGAAATGGCGCCCATGATCATTTGAAACGGATTGGCCAATGATACAGCCGTTAAAGCATCTTCGGAAATCTGTGCTACAAACATGGAGTCAACAATGTTGTAAAGCGCTTGAATAAAAAAGGAAATCATCATCGGAACAGCCATCGATACAAGTAATTTGCCCACCGGCATCGTTCCTAATTTGTTTTGTTTTGTATCTTCCATACTTCACCTTCCAAAAAATAAGATAGGAGTTCATCCTATCTTTAAAGACTTATTTATTATAAAAGCGCTTTTTTACAATTGTCAAACAATTCCGAAGGCACCTTTTTCCTTTAATTTCACGTAATCTAATCCCATAGATTCTATGACTTCCTTCGTATGAAACCCAAGCGGATATCCACATGTATCATAGGTAATCTTACTGTCAGAAAAATGAATAGGAAAGCCTAACTGATGGATTGTCTCAGGTGTATTTTCGTTTCCTATTTCTTTTGGAACAGATGTACTAACTACCATGTTTCGCTCTTGAATATGATCATCCTGCAGCGCTTCTGATACCGATAAGACCGGCTCTACGCAGCAATCTGCCTTAGAGAAAAGTTCCATCCATTCATCACGCGTCTTTTCTAAGATGCGCTTTTGAATGATGGTTTTGGTTTTCTTTAAATCAACGGGTTCACATCCGCCTTCAATTAAATCCGGGCAGTCGATGATTTCACAGAACTGTTTCCAGAATTTCGGTTCTAAAGAGCCCACGCTTAGATATTCATCATCTTTAGTTCGATAATATCCATACACAGATCCGCCGTTTAAGCGATGCTTCTGGCGGCCGGGTTCTTCTTTTGTGACTAAGTATCTTGTTCCTTCCATACCCAGAAGCGGAATCAAACCATCCTCCATCGATACATCGATATACTGTCCCTTCCCTGTCATATGACGATAATTTACCGCTGCCAGAATCCCGATGATAGAATTCATGGAACCGGAACAGATATCCGCAATCTGCATATTGGTCATCGGGGGTCCTGATTCTAAATCACCGGCCATTGAAAGGTTGCCGCTTCTTGCCATATAGTTACAGTCATGCCCTGCCTTTGAAGACATAGGGCCATATTGTCCATACCCAGTTAAGGAACAATAGATCACTTTGGGATTGATCTTCTTTAACGTTTCATATCCTAAGCCAAGTCGTTCCATGACACCGGGACGAAACTGCTCAATCACAATGTCATATTCTTTGACAAGTTCATATACAATCTGAACGGCAGCTTCATTTTTTAAATCCAGAAAGATATTTTTCTTATTTCTTCCCAGCCATGCCGCGTTCGCTGATAAATCGGTACCTTCAATAAAAGGTTCATACTCTAAGACCAAATCTTTTCTTTGCGGTGCGCTGATTTTGATGATATCAGCTCCCATATCTGCCAGCATCAGCGTGGCATCCGGCCCCGGCAACAATGTCGTAAAGTCTAATATCTTTAGATTTTCTAAAGCTTTCATAAAAGATATACTCCAAAAGATAATGCGAAAATAGAGATCATCAGCCCTGTAATCCATAAGATTGATGCCATCATGCTTTGATTATGAACTCTGAAAAATGGATACGGTCCATCAAATTTGCGGACATAATTCATATACAACATGGTAAATCCATAAATCATCGAAATGATTAACGGAATAAATATAAACACCTTATTTTGAATATGCGGTTCTAAGAAAATATAAGAAAATACCGAAAGGATCGGAACTAAGGTATGGTGATACAATCCATTTCCCGCAAACATCAATTCATGGGCATCTCCTCCCATAGGAATCAATACGCACGTGGTCACAATAAATGTCACAATCAACATGACTGTACTTACATACCGTAACATAATGCTGAAAGATGAACTTGGAGATAGCACAAAACATACCGATGAGATAAAGGCGATGATATTGGATATCTGGGTATAATATGCGAACACCTTCCATTTCCGCCTTTTGATACTGATGGATAACCCAATCATTTCTAAAATAATAATGAGAATATTGGTGAATATTGCCATATTCTTAACCCCCTTTTAATGTATTTGTTCTAAACACAATATAGTCAAAAATTCTAAAGAATGGTACTATTTTCGAGAAAAAAGAAGGGAGATTTTCATGAGATCACTTACCTATGCCCAAAAAGTCGAACAAAGCATAAACAAAAAGTTTCGTAAAACTTTATGGTCCCCTTTTTTAACCGCCATCAACGAATACAAGCTTATTGAACCAAATGATAAGATTACCGTATGTATCTCAGGAGGAAAAGACAGCTTTTTAATGGCAAAGCTTTTCCAGCAGCTTCACAGACATACCGATATTCCCTTTGAAGTCATCTATTTATCAATGGATCCGGGATACAATGAAGCCAACCGTCTTCAAATTGAGCACAACGCTAAGCTTTTAGAGATCCCTCTTACCCGCTTTGAAACCAACATCTTCAAGGTAGCCGATCATATTGCCCAAAAGCCATGTTATATGTGCGCAAGAATGCGAAGAGGTCATTTATACAACACGGCAAACCAACTTGGCTGTAATAAGATTGCCTTAGGGCATCATTTAAACGATGTGATTGAAACCACCGTCATGTCGATGTTTTACAGCGCTAAAATTGAAACCATGATCCCAAAATGCCACAGCGAAAATTTTGAAGGAATGGAACTCATCCGTCCGATGTACGGCATTAAGGAAAATGATATCCTGCACTGGGTAAAGTACAACAATTTAACCTTTATTCAATGTGCCTGTAAGATGACCGAAAAATCTAATGAAGAGGAAAACTCCAAGCGTAAGGAAATAAAGAATTTAATTCAAGAATTAAAGAAGACCAACCCGGATATTGAGAATAATTTATTCCGCTCTGTCCATCAGGTCTATGTACATACCTTCCCCGGATATAAGACATCCGATCACGAATACCATACCTTCTTAGAAAACTACGATGAGGAACAATCATGAGCCCGATGGAAAGAAAATATCTTCAATTATCTCTGGAATGTTTAGGAAAGTGGTTACCTTTATCCCTTGATGAAATGATGGCCTACTACAAGAACAATCCGGCTGACTTTTCGGTATCTAAAATCGGAAACAGTTTACATGCCTGTATATTTTCCTATCCGGTGGATGATTTACCTATGGAACAGCTCATTCTTTTAGTATTTGATGAAATTGATCGAGTGATTGCCGACACCAATGCCTACCATATGAAAGTAAAAGACTTCCTCACTTCGGTAAAAATCTATGATTATCTCAGTGAAGAATCGGATTGGATGTATTTAGAGCACTATGTGATATCGGGAACAATGTTTCCAGAGCTTCCCTATCCTTTCTGTGAATCCAATTCTGAGATTGAAGGATACGAAGGCGAAGTATTATTATACGGAAACGCCTATGTCAGCATCGATTTTCGAAAAAAAGGCATCTTTAGGGAAATGTTAGAAATGGTAAGAGATCATGCGATTCGCTGCTGCATGGGAAAGGTTACGGTTTATTCCATTTTATCCATGGATCCCGATGTCCCGTGTTACGGCCCCGACAGCAGTGATGAACCTTATATTTATACCTTCGAAAAAGATGAGCCAAAACGAAAGATCAATGAAATCATTGCCGGACATGTAGGATTTACACCTCTTCGCCTAGAAGAGTTAGATCCTGAAAATACCAGCGGAACCAAATTGTGGTTTTGCATAAAAGAAGAAAATGATATGATCATTGAAATTGAGAACACATAAAAAAGCACCTGCGAGTACGCATTAGCAGGTGCTTTCTGATTTTATAACGGTAATATTTCTACCGAAAAATCCAAATTATCTAGGCATGTATCCCATCGGGATATCAAGCGCGTTGGTGAAGCCCGGAGCTGCATCTACGATGGACGGAATCAAGTTTACAGACGGTGCAGCACTGGTTAAGAACGGATCTTGATCCGGGATAATGTTTTCCAAACGGATGGTGATATTCGGTTCACCCTTTACTTCGATATATTTTTCTAAAGGCAGATCCTTTAAGATTTCAGCAGATGCCTTATGGATGAAATGGAAGCCTGTTACTTCTTTTCCATCTTTCTTAGTGCACATTGTGAATCTGTGCGCACCTACCGTACCCAGTAATACATGGGCATACGGTGTTTTAATCTCTTCGTTGGAAAGAATCGTTTCTTCTTCGCATACATATTCATCCCATTCCAGGCCGGCTCTTTCAGCCATTTCGATTACGGTCGGACCATAGTAGGTATACATGATATTATTTACGACTGCTAGACGCTCGGCAGAGATTTCTTCCGGCTTTTTACCATAACCGAATACCGCAATCCATGGAGCGGAGTTCACGGAATCATCTTCACCACCGTAAACGATGGCAGTATCAATCTTTCTTGAGAACATCATAGAGATGCTGGAGAAATACGGAGTAAATAAGCCCGGGAAAATTCCCTGCTGGGCAAAGGTCGCATTGCCTTTTTTACCGGCTTCATTAATACGTTCATAATACTCCGGTGCATTTTTCTCTGAGAAATAAACCGGTAAAGTAGAACTGCAGTTCTTTCCTGATTCTAAGAATTTACAGATATCATCAACGTTACCGCCAACGGATGTCGGTGAAGGTAATTTTCCTGCATCCCATTTTGTAGAAGGATAGTAAAGAACCATATCTGCATCAATGGCCAATACTTCTTCTTCATTATTGGATACAAGAACACCTGTTTTCGGAAGTCCAAAAACTTCACCTGCATCTTTTCCGACTTTTTCCGGATTCACATCAAAAACACCAACCAATTTCAGTGATTTACGGGCATTTATTATTTCTAGGGCAGATTTCCCGACCTGTCCAAAGCCCCAAATTATAACCTTATATTCATCCTTCATACCGAAGACCTCCTCTTAACCTCATTTTAACATTCCCTTAATAATGAAAAAAGGAACAGAAAGCACTTTCTGTTCCTTATAATATTTAATCAATCATCAAATTTCACAAAATAATTTGGGTCTGACATAATCGCAATTTCATCAGCGGCTTCTTCTGCAGTCATATCTCCATATTTATTAGTGGTAGCCCATTCTTCGGTAATACGTGCCCCACCGGCACAGAAAAAGGACATATGCAGCTCTTCGACCGATGTAAGTTTACGCTTCCACTTTTTTTCAATAATTGCCTTTCCTCTTGTATACATATAATTGTATACAAAGTCACGATACGGAGTCCGGGCAACTCTTCCATACATGGCTGCCTGAGCAGGGTTATCTTTCACGCTTTTTAAAATGGCACATGCCAAATCTCTGAAATTGGTACACCCCTCGATAGCCTTATCATAGATCATCTGGTAGCTGGCATCCAATACATCTTCCTTATCGCGGAAGTAACGGTAAAATGTTGTTCTGCCGATATGAGATTCTTTGATCAACATCGTCACTGTCACATTATGATATCCATATTTTTCAAC
>CACYBS010000241.1 GCA_902772725.1 Erysipelothrix rhusiopathiae | reverse complement strand
TTTGAACGAAAAAAGACCTCGGTATTTCTACCGAGGTCCTAGTGCTGGGGTACTAGGATTCGAACCTAGAAATGACGGAGTCAGAGTTAGTCCCGTGATAAGCCTCAAAGCTCAGTATTTACTGGTATTTCCTTTGATTATTATATTTATGCTGTTTCCTTTGTGTTTTAGTTAATTATTCTTAAAATCTTATAATGTCGCCGTTGGTAGTTTTACTACATTCAATACTTCTCCATCTGCAACAATCTTCTGTGTAAGTGATATATAATGCTTCACTATAGTAGAAGGTTCGTCGCCTAGATATGCTGCTATATCTTCTACCCTGCAACCATCATTATGCATTCTTGTCGCAAAAGTTCTTCTCAAAATATGCGCTCCAGATATTTCTTTTGATAATCCAGCAGAAATATAGAATTTATTAATATTGCTATCATAGTTAGATGGATTAGATGGATTGTTTCTTGTATTTACAAGGATGTAATCATTTTGTTCTTTCCTTGGAGTCACACGCCTTATCTCTTGCATAGCTTTCATAGCCTTTGGCGATAATGCTATTGTCCTAGAATGATAATTTTTAACTACATCTTCCTTCGGTGTATAGCTTCTTTCACTATTGGTCTGCTCACCGTTCTTCGCAACAAATCTGGTTTTACATATAGTGATGGTTTTACTTTGTTCTGACCAATCACTCCACCGCAGAGCACACAACTCTCCAACTCTCATCCCGGTATAAAGAAGGATCAGTACACTTAAAGAAAAAATGTATTTATAATCATCCGAATTATGCCCCAATTCTTCAACATATTGTTCTATAATCTCAATCTGATTCTCACTTAATACCCTGACTACTCCATCCGAACTATTTCTCTGTTTCAGCTTTCTAAGTCTATTCTTAAGCGGATCCATCACAGGATCACAAGGATTCAAATTCAAATATCTCTGAGCTACAGCCCACTTAAATGCTGCATTGATAACATCCAGTGTCTTTGTAATGGATGATACAGACAGAGTACCTTCACTTATCAGGTTTTCAATATGATTTCTTACATCAATAGGGGTAACAGTTGAAGCCTGAAGTCTGCCTATCATATATGGTTCTATCTGATTTCTGATAGTACACTCTCTTCTATCGGCAGCCTTTGGTTTTAATCTATCCCTCTCATTCAAATGTTCTTCAAGATGGAGTGTGCAAAGATCCGTTAGTGTTATTTTCTGATAATCATTAATCCCTATATAAGAAAGGCCACATGAGTTTTGTTCTTTTTTTCTCATCTTACGTATACAATCAGGTTCAGAAGAACCTGTAACTGTAAGAATACGCGGAGTTCCATTAGGTAAATAACCAATCTGTTTACGCATTCTGACCTTTCCGGATTCCAGTTTCTTAAACGTCCCTTCTCCACTATTCCTTCTACCACGTTTAGTAGTACTCATATAGAAATATTCCTTCCTGCGTTTTCATTTAGCCATTTATTTAGGTTATCCAATGTAACAAAATAAGTGTTTCCTATTTTGGTAGATGGAAAAGATCTATTCCTCATAAGTGCGTACGCCTTGTCACGACCGATGTGTAAACAATCCATTAAATCCTTAATATATAGTATCTTAATATCCTCAATTTCATTCATGCTTTTCATCCTTTCTGTATAATTCCGATTCCATTAAACAAGCTTGGTTATACCAGTTGCGATTAACCTTTCCGTTAATAATGATTGCATTTGGATTTGATTTTTTAAGTTTTTCATTCAATTCTCTTATAATCTTATATGCTTTAGGTTTCGATATTCCAAGGTCTTTCACAACTGTATCCACACCTACAAAAATAGTATTTTTAGTTTTATCCACATTTTCACCACCTTTTAGTTATATTCAAAGCCAGAAATATATAAAATTTACTATTTTTTCTTATAGTACCAAAAATATAAATTATAGTCAATAATAATATACGAAAAATATATAAAATTTACTATTTATTATTATTTCAATTAAATATATAATGTAGCTATTCATAAAAACATATAATTATATGAGGATATATAAAATGACATTCGGACAAAAACTTAGAAAATATCGTCTTCTTAAAGGGATGACACAAAAAGCTCTGGGAGCTGAGGTTTTAAAAGGAAAAATGAACTCAGACGTCAGGATAAACCAGTATGAGCGTGATTTTGCCGTTCCTAAAGAAGAAACGCGTGCAAAACTAGCCGACGCTCTTGACGTAGATCTACCAGCTTTATCTGACATCAATATCCGTTCTGTAGAAGATATGATGTATGTATTATTTGAGATGGAGGATAAACTCGGATTAAAGGTCTCAAAGCAAGATGGAAAAATCCAATTAACTATTGATCATATAGATGAAGACAGAGCCAACGAGATGCTCCTAACCTACTTGAGTTTTTGGGAAAATGAAGCATCAAAGAATCATTCTACTGACCAATTGCAAGATGACTATTATCGTTGGCAAGGCCGTTTCTCTTCTACTGTAACCAACTACCTTATCGAAAAAGAAGAGGCTATTAATGAATATTATAAAAATGATGTTTCACACTTCGCTACCAAAGTGCCATACGCAAAAACGACATCAGATATTGCAAGGATTTTTAGAAAGCTTATTGAGGGAGGTTTCACTATCTCTACAAGATACACCAATGATATGTCCGGATCAGGATACGTCTTTCGTGTCAACGAGCTGCTTAACCCACCAAGCGAAGATGCAAAAATGGCATTTGCAAATTTCCTCTCAGAAATACACCATTTTAATGAACTGGGGGCAGATTGCTACACAGAATTATCAATGCCGGAAGATCATGTTTTGATAACATATAATATTCCTCTTTCTTCTATGAATGTAATCAGGGGATTCGTTGATCAAATATTGGATTTCATTGAAAAAAATGATAAAACTGAATTTGTGATTGATTCGTTTGAGCAATCTTTTGAAAAAGACTTGAACACTTATTACAACAATATCGAAGAAGAGATTGCAAATTATGTTGAATCCCGCAAACTAAAAAAATAAACAAGCATTGGGATAAAGCTCATGAAAAAGACCCGGAAAACTACGAATATGCAAAACTAATTATTTATGCTCCAGACGAAGCTGATCTCCATGAAATAACTCTCACATACATAAATACGCTAAATTATAATGGTGCGTGGGATTTCGAAATTGATCATGATGATAATAATCATAAAAACATAATAACATTTAAG
>CACYBS010000240.1 GCA_902772725.1 Erysipelothrix rhusiopathiae | reverse complement strand
TCTTCCATAGTTCCGTATTGTGTAAGAATCTTTCGATAATCGCGTATATCGTATCCATTATCATCCATAGGCGAATCATAAATCGGTGAAAGCCATAAGGCGTTGACACCTAAATCTTCCAAATAATCTAATTTTGAAATAATACCGGCTAAATCACCGATTCCATCCCCATTGGAGTCACAGAAACTGCGGGGATAAATCTGGTAGAAAACAGCTTCCTTCCACCAGACATGTTCCACCGGTGCTTTGGCTTGTCTTTTCTCTTCCTGAATCTCTTTATCGGTTAATTGATCACTGTTGACAAGGGTTAATAAGGCATCAAAAAATGAATCCGGAAGAGATCTTCCGACTAATTTTTGAATAGATCTGAGTTTAATATTTCCCACAAGAGGATTGGTGATGTATTCACTTCCCTTTCCTAACTGCAGTAATATTTTATCGAGCAGATCCTTTCCTACCCGGGTATTATAAATATCTTTAATTTTACTATTGATATCAACTGTCATAGGTTGTCCTCCGTTAACCCTATTGTATCAAAAAAGCTCCCATCGGGAGCTTATTCAACCTCAAATTCATCTTCAAGATCTAAATCGTATTTTTCAATTAATTCTCTTCGTCTTTCCACAACATCTTCGATTCCGGTTAAATCATACCAATATTCCAAGATATAACATGCCGTCTCCGGCTCTTCTGTTTCAAAATAAGCGAACAGTTCTCTAAGTGCCTCCATCACAATTTTTGATGGGGCAAAAGGAATATTCTCCTTTTCAAAGATTTCGATAATGGTTCGTGCATCCGGTTCCGCTAAGTCATCCGGAAGTCCGCTTCGATCAACCGTTTCCCCGGTAAAATGTTCCGCATAAACCCAAATCGCAAGAGCTTCTTGAAAGCGGTTATCCTTGAAATACCACATTCCCAGATGTTCATATGTATCGGATAAGATTTCCGAAGTAAATGCCTTCTGGCATGCCTCAATACAAAGTCTGCGGTACGCTTTTGAATTGTCTGTGTGGCGATAGTAATCCAATAATTCAAAAATTGTCTCAAAATCCATTGGATTCCATTCTCTGGCTTTCTGCAAAGCCTGGCCCCACGCTTCAATTTTATCCGCCTGGCGAAGATGTCCGGCATAGGCGCGATACAACTCCGGAATATTTTCTTCTGTCAATGCGTATTTTTCATCTTCTTCAAAAAAGGAAATCAGGAACTCTTCGATGGCTTCATTAAAATAATATTGGTTCTGCCTTCCCTTTTTTTCAATGGATTGAATACGTCCCTCCAGAATTTCTTCCGGAGAACCATAGATATCTTTATAAGCCGCAAGATCGGCATATTTCATCAACAGTCTATCTGAGTCTTCATAATACTGGCTGATCTTATAGGCATCCTTACGATGCGATGGGCATTCCCGTAAGAAAAGATCCATCATGCCATCATAATACTCTGTATCTGATGAATCTTTATGACTCTTAACCAATTTTAAGATTAATTGAAAATTGTCAGATCCATTCTCACTGAGAAGTGATCTTACACCGTTAAAATCTGTCATTGGTCGGCTTCCTTCCAGCGGGAGATTACCTTTGTGGACAGTTCCGTATAATCACGTCCCATCGAAGATACCGCTAATTCATATTCCAATTCTTCGTCAGTAAGTAAGGCAACATCCAGTAGTTCATGACGATACATTTTCTGATAATAGCGAACAGCTGCCTCTTCGCCATGGACAAAACCCTGGCTTTCATATGTATCTAATGTTTTTAATTGAGAAAGCGTCTCGGATAAGGCATTGGAAAGCGTTGGCGTAACATTCTCTGTTTTCGATTGTTCCCTCAGCTTTTCCATAATTCCATCATATTGCTGGGCAGCGCCGACAATACGGGATACGGTAATGTATTTATCATAATCGGATGTATAGGAATATTCACAGGTTTGAAGATATTCCAGCACCTTGTCGTATTCTTCGTCTTGATAATACTGCTCAAGGGTTGCCAGCTCTTCAGCCTTCTTAGCTTTCGCAGAATCCGAAGTAGTATATTTATATACAAAGAATACAACAGCTCCTAATACAATCAATACAGTCGCAACAATCGCTGCAATCTTTTTATATAACGCCTTGCGTCTGGCTCTTTCGAGTTCTTCCTCTTCTTCCTGCTGTTCTGCTTTTAATAAATCCTGCTTTTCACGACGCTTTGCCTCCAGCTCATTTTCTGTTCCGCAAAACGGGCACACGACTTCGTGATCATCATATTCATTTCCGCAATTCTTACAAATCATATTATGTTCCTCATTTCAGTAGTTCTATTTTACCATAAAGTTACTGCCGGTAGACAATTTTCCCTTCGCAGATCGTATAATGAATCTTTCCCGGTAAGGTCCATCCTGTAAACGGACTGTTAATGGCCTTTGAGGCAAATTTATCAACAACCCATGTTTCATCTTCATTAAAGATGACTAAATCGGCCCGATTCCCTTCTTGGATGGATACCGGTTTTAAATGATAAAACTCCATCGGATTTTTACTCATCAGCTCCATTAACTTCATCATGGAGATATAACCCGGCTTGACTAAAGAATAAATTCCCAATGCCAGAGAAGTTTCAAGACCGGTAATACCGGAAGGTGCCTGATCGATCGGACGTGCTTTTTCTTCCGTGCTGTGGGGAGCATGGTCGGTTACAATCATATCAATCGTGCCATCTTGTATTCCTTCAATGATCTTCATGCGGTCTTCTTCGGTTCGTACCGGAGGATTCATTCTGGCATACGTTCCGTATTTTAATACCGCATCCTCTGTTAAGGTGAAGTGATGCGGTGTTGCCTCGGCATGAATATCCGCTCCTAACTTTTTAAAGGTACGCACAATTTCTACCGAATTTTTTGAAGAGATATGTTGGATACATAATCTGGCACCGGTATGAAGTGCCAATACCGCATCTCTTGCCACCATAATATCTTCCGCAGTTCGATCGGCTCCGCCATATCCTAACGCTTTAGAAACCTTTCCTTTATTCACACCGGGAGCATCGATAAATAATGGATCTTCCTCATGTAAGGAAATCGGCATATTTAGCTGCTTTGCCTTAAGAAGTGCCTCATACAATACTTTTTCATCCAGAATCGGAAGTCCGTCATCTGTAAAGCCGGCCGCTCCCTTTTCCTTTAATAAATCCATATCCACTAATTCTTTTCCGGCCATCGATTTTGTCACAGTTGCCGCCTGTAATACATGGATACCGGTCTGTTTTCCTTTTTCCAAAACATATTCCAGCGTTTCCACCGTATCAACAACCGGCTTGGTGTTGGCCATACAGATTACCGTAGTAAATCCGCCTTTTTTGGCAGCGGCTGCACCGGTTAAAATATCTTCCTTATAGGTGAGTCCCGGATCTCTGAAATGCACATGGGCATCGACTAACCCGGGAGCAACTACACATCCCGATGCATCAATCACAGGATATTCCCCTTCGATATTCTTTTCGACCTTGATAATTGTATTGCCATCAATCAATACATCCAGCTTTTCATCAATCTGCGTTACCGGATCAATCACTCTTCCGTTTTTTATCAACAACACTTTTATCACCCTATTCTAAATACATATTTTTTAAACGCTCCAGGCGCTTTTCGTCAATTTGGAATTGATCTTCCAGGTAAGCTTCAAAGCTATCGTATTCTTTGAAGATCTCATCAATCGCATCTTCTCCCATTTTGCGTAACACTCCGTTCATGGCGCGTATCGTTTCTTCATATTCCGGATCTTTTTCAATTTTATCGGCATTATCCTTTAATGCCTGATCAATCAATTCTTTTCTATATGTGTTGGTCAAAAGATAATCTTCAAGCGCTGTTTCCTTATCGACACCCAAAGCCATCAAAACCAATATGGATGCGATACCGGTACGATCCTTACCGGCTGAACAATGAAATAAAATCGGAACCTCTTCTTTTTCTAACAGTTCAAATAATTTTTGAAAACCGGGATTATCAAAAGGCATCCTTCGATAATAAATATCAAACATTTCTTTCGGACTGATTTCACGATGATATTGTTTTGAAAAGTACTTGGCATTATTAAATAATTTCTGCATACCTTCCGGTGAAAAATCCATAGGAGTTCCATCCGGATGCCTCATGGCAGAAATCGTATAATGTGTAACATTTTCCATCATCGGATCCGGTGCCTGTGCGGCTTCTTCTTCACTTCGAAAGTCTAGGATCGTTTTTAAATGCAGGCTTTCTAGAAGCTTTATATCCTCAACATCTTTAAAAAGAACATCTAAATTTCCGCCTCGATAAATGAGATTGTTTTTGAGTGTTCTACCATCTTTGGTGACATACCCTCCAAGCTGTCGAAAATTTCTTCCGTTTTTAAATCGAATCTGGTCACCTGCCATTTTAAAAACCTCCTATTTCTTTTACACTATACCATGATTTCAATTCCATCAAAAACATAAAACATATATTGCTAGGAATCCTTTATTTAAAGGAGATTTGTCCACTGTTAT
>CACYBS010000239.1 GCA_902772725.1 Erysipelothrix rhusiopathiae | reverse complement strand
TTAAGCACTTCAGCGGCGACAATAGTTGGGCCTGCCCCTGCGAAGATAGCACGTTGCCGGGTCTTTTTTTTATGCCCTTTTTTTTAATTTCTCTCTGTGATAACATAAGGACATGAGTACCTTTTTACGTTTTTTTAAATCTAAAGCATTCTTTATAGGCTTGGCTATTTTATTTCAAGTCCTTTTTATTGTTCTTGTTTTATATTATCTTTCCAGCGAATTTGCGGTTATTTCCTATCTTTTAACGATATTGAGCACTTTGATTTGTATTCATCTTGTCGATCGGGATTTAGATGGAAACTCAAAAATTTTATGGATCCTTGCGATTATGTCATTTCCTTTATTTGGCGGGGCATTGTATCTTTTATTTGGAGGCCGTACCATCCCTAAAAAGTTAATGATCAAAGACCGGCAGGCCTTATCGGATTATAAACGCTACGCCTTAAACAACATCGATGTTCTCGAGTCTAATTCCAAGGATATTGTGTTAGACCGCATGACTGCTCTTGCCTGGTCAACCGGATATTTTCCTGTTTTCAACAATTCAACCGTAGAATATTTCCCGACCGGAGAAGAGCAATATATCGCTTTTTTAAGGGAACTTCAAAAAGCGGAATCCTTTATCTTTCTTGAGTTTTTTATCATCAACAACGGCCATATGTGGCAAAGTATCTTGCAGGTATTAAAAGATAAGGTAGAAGTTGGTGTCGATGTACGTCTCATCTATGATGACTGGGGCTGCAGTACATATCTGCCATCGAATTATGATAAAACATTAAATGAAATGGGGATCAAGACGCAGATATTTAATGAAATACGTCCTCAGCTTGCGATCCAGATGAATAACCGTGATCATCGTAAGATTTTAGTTATCGATGGTAAGGTTGCCTTTACCGGCGGCTGTAATATTTCCGATGAATATATCAACGCCAAGGTACGCTTTGGACATTGGAAGGATATGGGATGTATGATTCGCGGAGAAGCAGTAGAAACCTTTACGATTTCTTTTCTGCAGATCTGGAATTATGAATCCGATCTTCCTTCCAGATATGAAGATTTTATTGTAGCTGCGGATGAACATGACTACAAAGAGCCGGATGGATATATTATTCCGTTTACCGACTCTCCGACAGACAATAACCATACCGGGAAATATATGCAGATTAACGTTTTGAACTCAGCCTCTAAATACTTCTGGATCACCACTCCGTATTTGATTCTGGACCAGGAGATGATCGATTCTCTGGCTTTAGCTGTCAACAACGGTGTCGATGTGCGTATTGTAGTACCGGGAATTCCGGATAAAAAGGCGGTATATGAAGTCACCAAAGGCAATTTTGAGAATCTGCTTCGCAAGGGAATCCGAATTTATGAATATTCACCGGGATTCATTCATGGAAAAGTTTGTGTCAGCGATGACCGCAGTGCCATTGTCGGAACGGTTAATATGGATTTCCGTTCTTATAATATGAATTACGAATGCGGCGTATGGATGCATGAAACAAAGTGTATTCACAACATCAAAAAGGATTTTAAGAATATCTTTAATGCCAGCAGAGAGGTGACATTAAATGATTGTGCTCAAACAGGATGGGTGGTAAAAGCCTATCGCTCATTCTTAAAAGTCTTCAGTCCTTTATTATAAAAAGAAGCCGTGATATCACGGCTTTTATTGTTGGATCATTTTTTTCGGGTCTACGACTTCATCAAATGTGTTTTCATCCAGATATCCAAGCTCTAATATTGCCTCCTTTAGCTTTAGATTATTTGTAAAGGCATATCTGGCAGCTTTTCCGGCTTTTTCATAGCCGATGATTGGATTTAAGCAGGTTACCAACATCAAAGAATTACGCAGATTTTCTTCCATCACATCTACATTGGCCTTTAATCCGATAAGGCATTTCTTTGTGAAGGAATCAATCGAATCACTTAAAAGACGGATGCTTTGATCCAGATTATAGGCAATCAGAGGCATAAATACGTTTAATTGGAAGTTGCCCTGGCTTGCTGCCACTCCGATTGCGGTATCATTACCCATAACCTGCACGGCAACCATAGTTAAGGCTTCACATTGTGTCGGATTTACTTTTCCCGGCATAATGCTGGAACCCGGTTCATTGGCTGGAATTTCGATTTCATGAATATTACAGCGGGGACCGGCAGCTAACCATCTTACATCATTGGCAATTTTCATGCAGTTGGCAGCTAAACCTTTCAAAGCACCGCTCACAAATACGCAGGCATCTTTTGAGGTTAAGGCATGAAATTTATTCGGGTCGGGACGGAAAGGAATTCCGGTTTTATTCTTAAGTAATTCACATACAATCTCATCAAATCCCTTTGGACAGTTGATTCCTGTTCCAACCGCGGTAGCACCGATCGCAAGTTCATAAACAAAGTGAAGGCTCTGTTCAATTTGTGCATAGGAATGTTCGATCATCGAAGTCCATCCGCTGATTTCCTGGGAGAAATATAACGGCGTT
>CACYBS010000238.1 GCA_902772725.1 Erysipelothrix rhusiopathiae | reverse complement strand
CCGGAAAGTTTATTGTCGATTGAATATAACGCCTTTAAAGGATGTACCGGTTTAAAGACAATTACGATTCCTGTTGGTGTTGAACGTATAGGTAACTATGCCTTTGATAGTTGTACGGGTTTAACCTGTGTATCGATTCCGGGGCAGGTCGAGTACTTAGGATATAATATTTTTGATGGTTGTGATAATATTACGGATGTATTCTTTCAAGGACCTGAAACAAATTGGGATGAAGCTGTTCAAAATATGTACGCAATTAATGCTAGTGCTGTTATCCATTTCAACGAACCACTACTGCCATTTAAAGATGTAGCTAAGAATGCCTGGTATTACCCTACTGCAGTAGAATGTTTCAATACCGGATTAATTAATGGCACATCGGATACGACTTTTTCACCATTACAGGAAATGACAAGAGCAATGGTAGTTACCATTCTTTGGCGAATGGAAGGACAACCTAGTACTGCCTTTAATAGTAAATTTAAAGATGTATCTTCCAAACAATGGTATGCAAACTCCATCTCATGGGCAGTAAACGCCGGTGTCGTTCATGGTTATGGTGATGGAACCTTTAAACCGGATGCTTCTGTTACAAGAGAGCAGGTAGCGGTAATGTTGGCAAACTATGTCACATATAAGGGCTTATATAAGCCGGGTACAAAGAAGCTCAATACCTTCCCGGATGGATCCCAGGTATCTACGTATGCCCAAGCTGGTATAAAGTGGGCACTCACAAACGGTATTATCTCCGGTAATGGAGCCGGGTATTTAAATCCTAAGAAAGGTGCTACAAGAGCGGAAGGAGCAACGATGCTTCTAAGAATGAATGCATGGCTGGAAGATCATAATCCGGTTATCGTTGCCAAAAAGAAGGGTATGGTAGGCTTTGTCGAATGGATGGTAAACAAAGGCTATGCCGCAACCAGTGAAGATGCGGGTGTTATCGCAAAACTAAATGATAATCTCAGCAAATACAATCAGGATGCATCTTCGATACGATCACCATTTAATTTAAATAATGTTGAAAAATCAATTCATTCTATCAAGGAATGTAATGATCTAAGAGCTATTCATGGATTAAGTCCATTAAGAATTTCCAACTATATGATGTTGGTAGCAGCTATTCAAAACTGTGCGACCTGGGACTTACACGAACAAGGAAACTGGGGCCATTCGCATCTATATAACGTAGGTGAAAATATTGCCTATAACTATTATGATCCATTTGATGGCTGGTATTATAATGAAAAAGCGATCGCGGATGAAGGAGGAACCTCCGGTATCGGTCATTATTTGAATATTATCAATTCGGATTATACCTTAACCGGATTTGCGTGGGGCTTTATGCAGAATGCCAATCAGGTATTCTTATATGAAACAGATACCGGAACCACATTTACTCCGGATGAATATTTGAATTTGTTGAATCAATATCGCAGCGAAATCGGCATTTAGAACGAATGCAGGTAGACAATGTCTATCTGCATTTTTTGTATTAAAATATAATTATGATCGAGGTAAATAATTATGCGCATACGAAATATATCATTACAATCGAATCTCATCATTGATGACATTCGGCAAAATGAAAATCATGAACAGGTATTACATTTTATCAATATGAATTATCCGGGGAAAAAATACATCGTGTTTGATGATGAGCGAATCAATTCGCTCTTACCAAACGGTGGTATAGAAATCATTGATGATTCATTGATTATAGGGCCGCCTTTTACCTGTATTTCAGGTGATATTCGTGCTCAAATTGTGGGAATCATAGAGTCAAATGCAGGTATCACAGCCCAGCCTATTTCACCGTATTTTACTTTGAGAATTCAACCGGTAAATAATATGGATTCTGTTACAAGAATGGCTTTAAGACAATATGTCGAACATACGATGAATAGAGAAGCTCAAGTGGAATCGGTTTATCATTCGGTGGATGAAATGATACAGGATACCGATCTTGAAGAAGGTATGTTTGTGCGTACATTGGGATATTATTTTCCCAATGGAAGAGGGTGTATCTTTGGAGAAGTAATGAATTCTTATTCAGAATCCGAAACTGAATATTATATCCATTTAAAGAATGGAAGATATGTGAAAGTCTTCAGCAATTTACAGGATCCGGAATGTTTCGGAGCGGACTATATGGGTCAAAGAGTTTCACAGACTACTAAAGCACTCAATCAGTGCGCGCTTGTCAACCAGGGTGGAACTATCTACATCAAAGACGGAAGATATAAAATCAATGCACCGATTAAAACATATGTAACCAGTTCAAAGAGATGTTCATTTATCTTCGATCCAAATACATGGATTGAAGATGATGGAACCCAAATGGATGCTTTATTTTATATCGGGGGCTTAGAACCCAATGCCACCGATGAGTATGGTGGTTCACGCATGCAGACAATACGTGGTGGGAAATTAATTGCCAAAGGGGCTAAGTGCGCTATTTTAAAACAGACCTGTGTCAAGTTATTAATGATAAGAGATACCTACATCTATACATATGGTAATGGTATTGTCTTTGATGGAGGAAAATTTGGATGGTCATCGGATTGTTACATAGAATCATGTATTATACGCAGCGCTATATCGCATGAACAATTTAACAGTTCTTCGGATTATGATCAAAACAGTGGTATTGTGATCTATACCCATGACAACAATATATCCA
The DNA here is from genome assembly GCA_902772725.1 of Erysipelothrix rhusiopathiae. Classification (GTDB taxonomy): domain Bacteria; phylum Bacillota_I; class Bacilli_A; order Erysipelotrichales; family Erysipelotrichaceae; genus RUG11795. The sequence goes on along the minus strand of CACYBS010000238.1, from coordinate 477 downwards.
ATTGTCGAATTAACTGTTTCCCAAGGGCAATTACCGTATACGGAAATGGTAATATGTTTGAAAATATTCACGATTTAGTCAACCAAAGAATTGATGATAAAGCGTATCAGAAAACGTGTTTTGCGTATTTAGGAAAGAGTGCCGGATTGACGATATTTACAAATTGTTATGCGGATGGGGATCATACTTTTATAAAATCCGTACAGGAAAGAACCGGCGGTTTTCGTTTAATTGCTCCATTTTATTATTCACCGCTCACTAAACCTATTTGTTTATTTGATTTAATAGAAGCGGTAAAGGGAGTGAATGTCAGCATTACCAATGGTGATTTTAATATTCCTGCCAATAATTCTATCTGGATGACAGGTAAACCGAATTTGATAGAAGATAATAACCGTATTGTGAACAAAGAACGATTAACTAAAAAGCTGCGGTAATAAAAATAACAAGGTATGTGAACCTTTTTATGTCAACAAT